>CAZOXD010000003.1:55577-75522 GCA_964583525.1 uncultured Pseudomonadota bacterium | reverse complement strand
CGCCGCAACCCAACCCATCCTCAACGGAAGCGTACGAGATGAACGAAGGCAACACATTGCCCCTGGCGGGCATCCGGGTGCTCGACATGTCACGGGTGCTGGCGGGCCCCTTCTGCGGGCACACCCTGGCCAACCTGGGAGCGGAGGTGATCAAGGTGGAGGACGCCAAGGGCGACGAAACCCGTTTTTGGGGACCCTTCACCGGGGACATGAGCGACAGCTTCATGGCGCTCAACTTCAACAAGCGCGGCATGGTGGTCAATCTGAAGGAAGTCGAGGGCGCGGAGATCATCCGCCAACTGGCCGCCGGCGCCGACGTGCTGGTGGAGAACTTCAAGACCGGCGACATGGACAAGTTCGGCCTGGGCTACGAAGCCCTCAACCAACTCAACCCGCGCCTGGTCTACACCTCCATCGCCGCCTTCGGGCGCAGCGGGCCGCGGGCGAAGTTTCCCGGCTACGAGACCCTGCTGCAGGCCTATAGCGGCATCATGAGCTTCACCGGCGAGCCGGGCGGCGAACCGGTGCGCACGGGGGTCTCCTTCCTGGATCTCACCTCCGGCCTCTCCGCGGCGCTGGCCACGGTGGTGGCGCTTTACCGCCGCAAGGAAACCGGCACTGGGGGGCTGGTGGAAGGCTCCCTGCTGCAATCGGCGCTGGGGTTGATGCTGGTGCAACTGGTGCCCTTCTTCAACAACGGCAAGCTTCCCCGGAAGCTGGGCAGCGGGCATGCCAGCGCCACCCCCTACCAGGCCTTCCGCACAGCCGATGGGTGGGTGCTGATCGCGGCGGCCAACCAGAATCTGTGGGAGCGGCTGGCCCGGGCCCTCGCTGTGGAATGGATGATCGGGGAGGAGAAGTTCCGGGACAACCCGGCCCGCATGGCCAACCTGGACGAATTCCTGGGCCATCTCAACCAGGCCATCGGGCCATGGGAGACCGCCAAGCTGGTGGAAACCCTGGTGGCGGCAGGGGTGCCCTCCTCCCCCATCAACGACCTGGCCGGGCTGATGTCCGATGGACAGGCCGAGGCCCTGGAACCCTTCATCGGCGTGGACGATCCCGAGTACGGCGCCATCCGCACCTCCGGGGTGCCCTTTCACCTCAGCGATTTCGGGGCCCGCGTCATCACCCGCCCCCCCAAGCTGGGCGAGCACACCCGCGAGGTGCTGCGCGAACTGGACTACGGCGAGGAGCGCATTGACGCCCTCTACGAGAAGGGTGTGGTGGGGTAGGAAGTTCATAACCTGGGACTGGAATAATGGATAAACCGTTGGAAATAATTTTCTCGATGTTCTCGCCGGCTTCCATTGCACTTTGGGTGGTGCTGGTTCTGATCGGATTCGCGGATTATTTTGCCCGGAAAAAATTTCTGCGGGGGTATTTCAATTTTTCCCTGGCTTGGCGAAAGCAAAATCCCGGCGACGGGTCAACCGTCAAATCCTCTTTCGAACCCGGGATGATTCATCAAACCCATGCGGCGCATTTTATGCTCGATGAGCCATCGGGTACCGCCATCCTGCAGCCCAGGAATTTCAAATATGCAAATCTCTTTGGATTTTTCGTCTTCATCGAATTCGATCGATTCAGCCGCAGAGTTACAGGTTCCCAATATCGCATCACTTATGGGAATCTCTTCATGCTGCTGGGAGCTATCGTTTTGTTCTTCCTCATCGACGTCACCGGTCCCTTATCCGAAGTCGACATACGCAGTGGGGATAGGATCGCTGCGATCGTCTTCAATCCCTATTTCACCCCCCTTTTTGTATCCTCGGCAGTTGTCATCAATGCAGGGGTTTCGGCTTGGCAATTCGGGAAGGTCGCTCCTGAAGCAATGGAATCGCTAACAGAGGAACGGTAATTCTCGGTTTCTCAAAATCCGGCGGCCCGGAGATTGCCCCTACTCCTCCCCCGTCTCGTGGGAGGGAGAGTCTTCGCTGGGGAGGGTGTATTTTCCCTCCGCGCAGGGGGCGTGCATGGCCCAAACGGCGCGGTTCAGTGCACGGAATTTCGGAATTATTCCACCTCGAATTCTGAGCGGGGCAAACCGTTTTGGCGGATGATGGCACGGAGGGTGCCCATCTTTAGTTCGATATGGAGGGGGACCGGAATGGTGGTGGTGGTGCTTCCCTGGATTCTTTGCATCACGGCATGGCTGCCCCGGCGGCGTACTTCCTTGAACCCATGCCGGGCCAGAATTCGCATCACATCCTGGCCCGACTGTACCTTGAGCCTAGCCATGCGTTGAGTTTAACCAGCTGTGATTTCCAGCCGGGTAACGTAGACCTCCCCACCCAGCCGGCCGGCGATTTCCTCCCGTGGGGCACTTGCGAGAAATAACTCCAGGGCTTCGCGCAGGTTCTCCCGGGCTTCGTCAACCGTGGTTCCCTGGCTGGCGATATCCAATTCCGGGCAGAGGGCGACAAATCCATCTCCCTCCCGTTCGATCACGGCGGTGACGTGTATTTTTTTCAAATCGGATTCTTTTGCCATGGGTATGGCCTTTCCCGAATCGTTGCCTGCTTATTTCCGGTGTACTGGATTACACTGCATTAGTCGAGTAAGAGGGGCGTTAACGTCCCGGAGATTGCCCCTACTCCTCACCCATTTCGCCGGAGGGAGAGTCTTCGCTGGGGAGGGTGTATTTTTCCTCCGCCCAGGCGGCGCGGTCCTGGATGGCGCAGCGCTCGCTGCAGAAGGGACGGTTCGGATTGCCCTCGTAGGGAGTGGGTTTTTTGCATTGGGGGCACCGCACGAGCGTGGGCGTCCCTTTATCCTTGCCGGCTGGTTTTTTCATGGCGGGGTCATGGGTTGCCGGTATTTCCGTGTGTGGAGGTGTGGGGAGCGGCCCGGGTTTTTTTACGGATGCCGAGCGCCTGCATCCTGGTGCGGAGGGTGTTGCGGTTGATTCCCAGCACCCTGGCCGTGCGTACCTGGTTCCAGCCGGTTTCGCGCAACACCTGGGTGATCAGGGGCCGCTCCAGGGCATCCCCGGCGCGTTGCAGCAGCCCGGTGCGGTCTTCGCCGCAATAGGCGCGGATTTCCCCCAGCCATGTCTGCAACACCGCCTCCGCGAATCCGTCATCCAGATTGGCCGCGCCACCGCCTGCCGGGTCACCGGCGATGTTGCGGGGCAGGTCGGCCAGGTCGATCAGGGGCGTGCGGGTGGTGATCATCAGGCTCTTGATCACGTTCTCCAGTTCCCGCGCATTGCCCGGCCAGTCGTAGCCGGCCAGGGATTGCTCCGCTTCGGGGGTGATGGCGGGAAGGGAGATGCCCAGCTTTTCCCCGTACAGGCGCATGAAGTGATGGCAGAGCAGCGGAATGTCCTCGCGCATCTGGCGCAAGGGTTCGGCATGGATGGTGAAGGCATTGATGCGGTAATACAGATCGTGGCGAAAGCTCCCTTCCCGGGCCGCATCCTCCAGTGACTGGTTGGTGGCTGCGATTACCCGCGCAGCCAGGGAGAGTGTGCTCAGGCTTCCCACCCGCTGGAATTCCAGTTCCTGGAACACCCGCAGCAACTTGGCTTGAAGTTCCAGGGGCATGTCCCCGATTTCATCCAGGAACAACGTCCCTTCTCCAGCGGCTTCCAGCTTGCCCATTTTGCGTGCCACGGCGCCCGTGAACGCGCCCTTTTCATGGCCGAACAATTCGGATTCCAGCAGATCCCGGGGGATCGCCGCGCAGTTCACCGCCATGAAGGGGTGGCTGGCGCGATGGGAGTGCTGGTGAATCGCCCGCGCGATCAATTCCTTCCCCGTCCCGCTTTCCCCCAGAATCAGCACGGTGAGATCGGAGGGCGCCACCTTGCCGATGGCCTTGTGGATTTCCTGGATGGGCCGGGATTGGCCCACGATCAGGTCCTCCCCATTTCCCCGCGCAGGATGGAACTCCGGAGGGCGTCGGTGTTTTCTGCCCCGGCGGATGGTTTGCGTGGCCCGCGTCACCAGGTCCTCGATCTCGTCGATATCGAAGGGCTTGGTGATGTAGTCGAAGGCGCCCAGCTTCATAGCGGTGATGGCGTTGTTCATGGAGCCCTCACCGGTGATCACCGCCATCACCATGTCCGGGGTGCGGCGTTTCTGCTCCTCGAGAAATGTCAGCCCGTCCTCACCGGGCAGGTTGATATCCACCAATGCGAAGTCCATGGCCTGCCGGGCCAGCAGCTCCGTGGCGGCCTCCGCGCTGTCGGCGAAATGCAGGCGGCAGTCGGGGCTCCCCAGGGCCTTGCCGATGACCCAGCGGATGCTCTCCTCGTCGTCGAGCACCAGAATGTCGATCATGTCACCGTCTTTAATGTCACCGTCTTTTCCGCCGGAGGGCGGGGAAGAAGCGGGTAATTCGTTGGAAGCAGCGCTCATGGCAGGCAAGGGATAGTTCAGGTCCCCCGTTTAGAAGGTGGCAGCGTTCCAAGTGGCAATGGTCCCACCCGGCCTGGAAAAGGAAAGGGGGTGACCCGGACCGGGCCGTTTTTCCGGCGGGAGAAAAAATCCACAAGATCTCCACAATCAAAATGAAACGGGATCATGTTGAAAGCCGTCTAAACAGTGAAAGGAATTTAATCTGAACGACCCAATCATTATACACCTTCGTTGCTGAGTTGGTGAAAAATTAATCAAACAACAAAAAATACTTTGACTTCGAAGAAAAAACAGGGTACAGTCGTCGTAACAGAATGAAACCTCCCCATTCCAGAATCGGTGGAGGCTCTCTCAAGGATGAGGTAAACTCATGATTCGACTCATGTCCCAAACGGAAGCGGAGCGGGGAAACGTCCCGCCCTCCACCGTGCAGAATATCAGCCCTTTCCTCAATCCGGCCCACGTTCTGGCGCCCCCCCGGCATTGGCTCGATGCCCTGGCAAGCGGAAAATACAGTTGGCCCTTTTTCCGTTTCCGGTACAAAAGCCTGCTGCGGGACCGGTTCAGGGAATTCCCGGAGCGGTTCCATTCCCTGCTCGATGCATCCGAGGGCAAGGAGGCCCTCGCTCTTACCTGCCATTGCCTGGAAGGGCACTGCCATCGCGAGCCGGCCCGTGAGTTTCTGGAACACCTGCGCACTCGCAGGGATGCTTCCCAGGGGCGCCGTCGGAGACCGAAAAATCCCCCGCCGCCGGCCCGGGAATGGGCCCGGGGGGTAAACACTCCCGCCAGGGGTTTGGTGCTGGCCTCCCTGATCGAGCAACCTGTCCAAACCTCGCAATCCGCTTAGCCTGCCCAGTCCCCCTGGTCTCCCCCCGCGCTCCCGTGATTCTTCGGGGGCGCACGGGGGGAAGCAGATGTCCTGAATAATTCATCCCGCCCTTCCTCCATTTCCCCTTTGACATCCCCACTGTCACATAGGTATAGTACACCGTGCTTTAGAGAGCCTAGTCCTCATCGGGGGATGTGGATTCTCCTGGCACGGCGGTTTCCCTTTCTTTTATTTCCATGACGCCTCTTCTTCGAAGGAGGTTCCATGAACGATCCCACCAGCAGGGGCGCCTTTTCTTCCATTGCCGGGAAGGAGGAAATTGCGGCCCAGGAACGCGGATTATGCGGGCCGAATCCTCCGGGTGGCTTTCGGGAACTTTCCCCCCATGAGTTCGAACGGGAAAAGGAAATGACCGTGATCATCCTCAAGGATGAAAGCGCCCGGGACGAATTCAAGGGGTTCCAGGGTGTGCACGTTCTTCCATCCAGCCACGGAATCGAGGAATTCCTCTCCCGCACCGCAACGGCCCGGGTGATTGGCTTGGTATGTCCGGACGGTGATTGCAGCGGGCGTCTCGCCACCCGTATTTCCCGTATGGGATACGACATCAACCACCTCTCCGGTGGCTTGCGGGAATGGCACCGCTGTTCCATGAGTTGAGTTCCCGCTGTTGAACGGCAGCAATCGATACTCCCCCATCCTCCCCATATTCCTGGTCCTTCCCTTATTCATAGTGGAATCACGGGTGTTGTCGCCCTTCCCCGCGTGCAGTAGAATGGACCTGAATGGATATCGTGAGTGGCAAGCCCGAAACGCGGCCGCCGTGCTCCCTCGTGGAGTGCGGAGGAAAGTCCGGGCTCCACAGAGCAGGATGCTGGCTAACGGCCAGTGGGGGCAACCCCAAGGAAAGTGCCACAGAAAACACACCGCCGATGGAGGGCCGGCCTGGCCGGTGCTCACAGGCAAGGGTGAAATGGTGGGGGCTTCGGTCCTGCCGGGGCCTTAATGTAAGAGCCCACCGCGGCGCCGGTGACGGCGCCGGCATGGTAAACCCCATCTGGAGCAAGTCCAAATAGGGCGGCGTTCAAGGTTGCTCGCCGAGCCGCCGGGTAGGACGCTAGAGAATGCCGGCAACGGTATTCCCAGATTAATGGCCGCGGCATTGTGGGGAACCTCGTTTCCCGCCGTGAACAGAACCCGGCTTATTGCAGGCTTCCACCGCGATATCCGTTTTTCCGTTCCCAAGTTTTGGCAACCGGAGATCAACCCTGCCCGGGTTGTGCGGGATGCGGGTGCGTCCTGGATTTGCGGAGGAAATGAGGGAAGCGGGGGGAGAACGGAAAAGGAACAGGCAGCGGGTTGCCATCCCTGGCAAAGGCAAATCGTCCTTGTTTACCCGGCGCCCGAAAGAGGAAAGTGTTGCTAATATTCTTATCGGCTCTGATCCAGAAAACTTGAGCGCGGAAGGGGCCCTGGGTTCATGGGCAGTCCGGACAGGCCGGATCACTTGTTTCCATGGCCGGGACGGCGGGGGGTGATGTCCACTTCCAGGCGTTGCAATTTTCTTTTCACGGTGAGTATGGCCCGCGCATCCGCAGGGAGGCGTTCGTAGGCCAATCGCAGGGCTGTTTCACTGGAGATGGGGTGGGCGTTGAATTCCAGCAGCACGTCATCGGCCTTGAGCGCATGGAGGGGGGAGGATGGGAAGGCCCGCACCTCTTTTACCCGCAGCAGCCCTTCGGCATCCGCCAACCGCTCCCCGGCGTCCGCCAGCCCTCCTCCGGCTTCCGCCAATCGCTCCCCGGTGTCTGCCAGTCCCTCGCCTGCAATCTCCAACTTAAGTCCCGTCAGAGAGGGCGGGGATGCGCCAGGGACGCCATGGCCGCCGTTGGCCCTGCGGGGGTAGATCCGCACCAGGTCCGCCATGCCCAGGGGCACACGGTAGGATCCGTCCGCGTCCAGTTCCTCCTTTTCCACCACCCGGTCCACCAGGGTAAGGACGGGAAGCCGGGTGGCCCGGGTGGCCTCCAGGTTCGCGCCCAGTCGATAGAGGAGGTGTCCCGATCCGATCAGCACGACCAACACCCCGTTTTCCGGAAGCCGCTCCGCGATCCGGGCGGCCCGGGCGCCCATCAGGCGGTCCCACATCCGCTGTACCCGGTAATACGACTGGAAGCGGGGAGAACCCGGACTGAGGTCCCCGGTATGCCCCGCGTCCTTCAGTATGTCCAGCATCAGGCTGCGGTGGGGAGGAAGGGGGCTGTCCAGGCCAGCGAGTTCATCGCGGATCGGGTCCGGGAGTTCGTTTCGCTTCCCGTTCCGCACCGCCTTGCGGGTGCTCTTTTCCGCGTTCAGGCCGTGGAGGGGGATGCGGTGTGTTTGGAAGAACCCGAACAACGCGCGGTAATATTCCCAGGGGTAACCCCAATTGCCATACCAGCCGGAGCGTTCCAGAAAGGCTTCCTCCTCCAGGTCGCCCTGCCGCCATTTCTCCAACGCTTCGTTGACGGAGGGGGGAAACATCTCCAGTCCCACCGTCACCTGCCGTCCCCCGGCCAGCAGGGTCTCCAACACATCCATGTGGAAACGGTGACTGCGCGGCTCCGTGTGGTATTCTCCCAGAAAGATCAACCGGGCATGGGCCAGCCGTTCTCCCAGCTTTCCGGAAGGAATTTCCTCCCCGCGCGCCATGTCGAAGGTGATTTCCGGCTGGACGGGATAGGCGTACCCGGCGCTCAGGCTGCGTCCCGGATCGACGGGAGCGGCGGCGCACCCGGCAAGGGTCAGCCCCGCTATCAGCATTCCCGGCAGCAGCCGCAGAAGACTCGGCAGGAGCGGAAGATGCGGCCCTGGATTTGCCCTGCCAGAGGTGGAGGGGCCAGCCCCCGTTCCGCACAGGCGGGTGGGAGGAAACTTCCCGGAGGCAGTCAGGATATCGTAAAACCGGTTCAACTGCTGGCCGCTCCCAGGTCGGAGGCCAGGGGATGCAGCTTGATCGCTGGCGGGGCGCCGGAGGCGGGGCAAAGGTTCTTCATCCCGAAGGCCTGTTCCTGCCGCACCATGGCGATCCCCCGGCGCACTCCCTCCCGGGGCAGCCGGGCCAGGCTGGTCACGGTGCCCACTACGGTGTCGGCCACAGTATTGGCCACAGTGTCGGCTACGGTGTCCGCCATGGCGTCGGATATGGTCTCTCCAGCGAAGAGTTCGCTGCCCGTCCCAAGATCGCCCGCCATGGATTCCGGAATCTCCAGGCCCACCAGCTTGCGGTTGACCTGCCCCCGGTAATGGAGGCGGGCGTGTATTTCCTGCCCCACGTAGCATCCCTTGTCGAAGGAAAGCCGGTCGATCAGCGCCGCTTCGGCCGGGAGGTGTTCCCGCCCGTAATCCACTCCAAAGCGGGGCGCGCCGGCTGCGATGCGCACTTCATCATGGGCTTCGAGGCCGGCCAGCCGCGCCTGAACGGAGGAACTCAGCAGGGTCTCCACCCAGCGCGGGGCGAAGCCGGCCGGAAGCAGGGTCACTACCCGCGGGGCCGTCCCCAGGGGATGGGCCAGGGTGAGCAGGGGGGCTTCCTGAAATGCGCCCAGCGGGGATTGGGCGGAATAGCCCAACGCTTCCAGGGCCCGATTCCCTCCCGGCCCGATCAGGTCGATGCGCATCAGAGGTACCTGCCCGATCTCCACCGCTTCGCGAATAAGGTAGGCGTTCAGATGCCCGGCCACATCGTCCAGGGCGTCCGGTTCCGTGAGCACCAGCAATTGATCCGGCTTGGTGCGCACCACCTCGATGGGGTGGAGGATCTTCCCCTTGTTGGCGCAGAGCAGGGAGGATTGAATTCCTCCGGGTGCGAGGGCCTTGACGTTGTTGGTGGTGATTCCGCCCAGGAACTCGGCCGCGTCCTCCCCCCGCAGCAGGATCACCCCGCCGCGGTCCAGGCTGACTACGCCCAGGGAAGCGTGCAGGGCTTCCACCTCGCCCGGGAAATCCCCGTAATCGAGGGGCGGTCCTGAATCACCCGCCCCGGCAAAACGGGCCTGGTGGGCCGCGTGGAGAGCCGTCATCGATTCCGTGCGCTGGCTCATGACCGGGAGACTCCCCTGGCCGGGTGGGTGGAGCGCACGGGGGGGTGCAAGGTGGGTCTGGAAGCGATGGATTTCATGCCTTCAGGGTATCACGCCCGGTGAAACACGCAAATTTCGCCGGCCACGGCCGCGCCTGCCCGAAGCTCCGAACAGGTGCAATTTTTTCAGTGATCCGCAAAATTTAAAGGAATGAATATTCCGACGGCAACTCCCGGTTGCAGGTGTGGTCCCCCCTCGCCACGTTTGTGGAGAGGGGGAGAATCGTGCGACTCGCAAGCGATTACGAAGGGCGGAGGTGAGGTTGCGGTTGCCCTGATTTTCCCACCGGCCTCCTTGCCGCAATCTCATTCTGGGGGTAGCCTGAGATTTCACCCCACAAATCCAAAGCAATTCAAAGAAGAGAAGAATAACCATGGAAGACGGAATTTACGCACGATTCGACACCAGCAAGGGCGAAATTCTCCTGCGCCTATTCCACGACAAGACCCCGCGCACGGTGGGCAACTTCGTCGGCTTGGCGGAAGGCACCCGCGCCCGGCAGGACTCCGGGCCCTTCTACGACGGCCTGATCTTTCACCGGGTGATCCCCGATTTCATGGTCCAGGGGGGCTGCCCGGACGGCGTGGGAACCGGCGGCCCCGGTTACAAGTTCGAGGACGAATTCCATCCCGACCTGCGCCATGACAAGCCGGGCATCTTCTCCATGGCCAACTCCGGACCCGGCACCAACGGTTCGCAATTCTTCATCACCCACCTGGAAACCCCGTGGCTGGACGGCAAGCATTCCGTCTTCGGCGAGGTGGTCGAGGGCCTGGACGTGGTCAACGCCATCGAGCAGGGCGATAAACTGAAAAAGGTCACCATCGAGCGCGTGGGCGGGGATGCCAAGTCATTCGACGCCGAAAGCGCCTTCGCGGAGTAAGGAACCCGCGGCTCGACCGCTCCGGGACGGTCTCGTCCTGGAATATAGGTGTACATATATACTCGAATATGGTATGATTGCGGGTGGCTGGAAGTGGGCGCGGCATGCCGTGCCCACTTCTACGGGTTTTCTTTTGCGAATGGAACCCAATCCCGGTTGGAGGGATGGGGGGTGCCAATCCCCGTACCCCAACGCGTGATGGAATTTGCGAAAGGAAGCCAATTCGGTAGTCACTCCTCCCACACCCCTCCCCATCATTCCTCCCGCAGGGTGGCGGCGATGGAGAGGCGGGCCGCGCGGATGACGGGGTAGATGCTCCCCAGCAGCGCTGCGGCCAGGGCCAGGGCCAGCAGGCTTCCGTAGGAACCTTCGCCGGGCAGGAACTGCAACGTCCAGCCGAAGGCCCGCAGGTTCACCACGAAGATCAGCGCTACCGCCATCATCAATCCGACGCCCCAACTGGCGATGGCGGACGCCCCGGCCAGCAGGGTGGCTTCCAGCATCATCGAGACGATCAGCCCGGCGCGGGAGACGCCGATGGCGCGCAGCATGCCCAGGGTGCGGGTGCGCTCTTCCAGCAGCGCCATCAGGGCGCTGGCCACGGCGATGAAGGCCACCAGTGCGGCCAGCGCCCCCATCAGATCCGTGATGACGAAGGTGCGGTCGAAGATCTCCAGGGCGCTGGCGCGCAACTCTCCGTTGGGAACCCAGCGCACGCGCTCCGCGCCGGGGAGGGATTCCAGGGCCAGCAGGGCCTCCGCGGGATCGGTGCCCGGCTTGAACCAGACGGCCGCCTCGTGGGGCGGGCTCCGTCCGAAGGTGCTGGAAAACTGTTCCAGGTTCATGTACACCCCCCCTTGAATGGCCAGGTAGTTCTGGAACACTGCCCCCACAGTGAAGCGCCGTTCCCCGCCGGGTGTGGGCAGCACCAGGGTGTCTCCCTGTTCCAGGCCAAGGGGAAAGGCCAGGGTTTCCGTAATCAGGGGGTCGCCCGCCGCGAGCCGGCGGAAAATCTCATCGCTGGAACCGTCCCGCGAAGGCAGGGTGACGTTGCGCCCGTACACCGGCATTTCAAATCCCAGCACTACGATCACCCGGTCGGCCAGGGTGACGCGGGTGAAGTGAATCTCCGAGCGTCCCTTCACGAAGGGCAGTGAGTCGATTCCCTCCAGCACGGTTTTAGGAATGGGATGCCGCAAGTCATCATCGCGGGGTTGCAGGTACACATCGGCGCTTACCACCTGTCCCAGCCATACCCGGAAGGTTTGCTTGAAGGAGCGCACCGTGATGCCGATGGCCAGGGCCAGGGAAAGCGCCACCATCAGCGCGGCGGAGGCCGCCCCGGCCCGGGACAGGCCCCGGGCCAGGTTGGCGGCGGCCATGCGTCCGGGGGTTCCCAGCAGCTTCCCCAGCACGGGGGCGGCGACGCGGCCGGTGAGCATCACGAACGGCGGGGTGAGCGCCGCCCCGCCCAGCACTATCGCCGTGGCGCCCGCCAACCCCGCCCAAACCGCCTTTCCGGGCCAAAGCAGCAGCAGGGCGGCCAGGGCCAATGCCGTCCCCCCCACCCACAGCCACCAGCGCAGGGAGGCTTCCCTCGCGGGTGCGGAGCGGGCCCCTTTCACTCCGGCGAGGGGGGAGATGCGGGCCGCCCGCAGGGCCGGGAAGAACGAGCCGGCCGCCGCCGACCCGATACCCAGGGCGAATGCGCTCAACCAGATGGAGGCGCTCAATTCCACGGACGCGGGCAGGGCCCGGGTTTGCAGCACCACCTCGAAGAGGGTGGCCCCGGTGTTCTGGAGCATCACGGCCCCCAGCCACCACCCCAGCAGCACGCCGCCCAAAGAGCCCAACGCCCCCAGTACGATGGCCTCCAGCAGCAGGGAGAGGAACACGCCACGCGCCGTGGCGCCGATGCAACGTTCCATGGCGATCATGTACCGGCGCTGCGCCACGGAGAAAGTGGCGGCATTGAAGATCAGGAAGACGGCCACCAGGATCGCGAACAGCCCCAGGCTCTCCAGGTTAAGCCGGAAGGCGCTGGACATCTTTTCCACCCGCTCCACCTGTCCTCCGGTCTTCTCCAGCACGGCCCCTGGAGGAAGCAGCGCAGAAAGGTTGGACACCGCGAGGTTGGACGCCGCGCCCGGGTCCGCGATGAGGAGAATTTCGTCCAGCTTTCCCTGCCTGCCGAACAGTTCCTGGTGGGTGGACACGTCGGCGATCAGGGTGCGCGACATCCTGGAATCGCTGCCCGGCGGAATCTCGAACGCTCCCGCCATGCGCAGCCAAGCGCGGCCCGATGGCGTCTCCACTTCGAATTCCGCGCCGGGGGCGATTCCCAACCGCACGGCGAGGGGCCGCGGAACGAGCACGGCGCCCGGCACACCCAGCAGCGTTTCCAGCCAGTTTATCCCACCACTTATCCCACCAATAATCCCACCGCCCGTCTCCGCCTCCGCCATGTCCGTGGCGGAACCATCGGCGTCCGGGAGGGAAAAGCCGCGGAAGGAAGGATCAGCCAATGGATCGATCCCCAGCACGGTCAAGGGGAGACGCGATCCCGGCGGCTGGCCCTCCCTCACGACGACATATCCGGTAGAAACCGGGGTGGCGGCCCGCACCCCCTCCGCCCGGGCCAACAGCGGGATCAGGAAATCGGGCAGCCCCCCGCCGCCGGGTGCGGTTACCCGATGCGTGGCCACCCCGGCGAAGGTTTCCACGTCCTCGGCGAAGGACCGCAGGGCGCCCCGGTTGGCCAGTTGAATTGCGCAAAACACGGCTACCCCCAGCACGATTCCCGCCAGGCACAGCGTCACCTGGAGCCGGTGCCGCAACCAATAGCGGGCCTGAACCCGGAATAGCGAGAAGAGGGGCGCCATGGCGGGTCAGGAAGTGGGTTCGGATTCGGTTGCGAAGCTGGCGGGGAGTGGGTCCGTTCCTGCCGCGCCCCGCGGGGGGGCGGAGTCCCGGACGATGCGGCCATCCTCCAGCTCGATGCGGCGCTCCACCCGGGCCGCCAGGACGCTGCTGTGGGTGGCGATGACCAGGGTAGTCCCATGGACCGCGGCCAGCCGCCACATCAGGTCCAGGACGGCGTTCCCGGTCTCGGAATCCAGGTTTCCGGTGGGTTCGTCCGCCAGCAGCACCGGGGGATCGAGCAGCAAGGCCCGGGCTATGGCCACCCGTTGTTGCTCCCCACCTGACAGCCGGTCCGGATAGGTATTCCTCCGGGCGGACAGCCCCACCTCCTCCAGGCGCGAACGCACCCGGGCCGCCCGCTCCCGGCCCGGCAGCCCTGCCAGTTCCGCCGGCAGGGCCAGGTTTTCCATCACGGTGAGGGTGGGGAGGAGATGATAGAACTGGAAGACGAATCCGATGTGACGCAGGCGGAATTTGGTCAACTCCGCGTCGGTCATGGCTCCCAGGGCCTGCCCCGCCACGGTGATGCGGCCCACGCTGGGCCATTCCACGCCGCCCATCAGGTGGAGGAGGGTGCTCTTGCCCGATCCGCTCTTGCCTTCCAGGGCCACCGAGGAACCGGGAGGAATGTGCAGGTCAATATCTTTCAGGGCCGAGATGTCGCGGTCTCCGTCGCGGTAGGTGCGCGATACGCCGTCTAATCGAATCATGAGGGCCGTGGCTCCCTTGGGGTGCGTATAATCGATGTGCGTGAAGACTTCCCGGGCCGCTCAAGGCGGGGTATCTACTCAGATCCTACATTGCGCCGCCCGATAGGTTCCCCATCGCATCCTCAGTTCACCGGGTCAGGGCGAAGGGTTGGGGGGATCCGGTGGATCGTGACTCAGATTGAAAATGTCATCCTGAGCGTAGCGAAGACACATCGGGGCCATCGGGGTGAGAGGCTTCACTGCGTTTAGCATGACATGAAAACTTTTTCCTTGGGAATTCAAATGGATACACTACCCTCCACGGCCCCTGGATCATGAACCGAAAGGATACCGAAAATTTTTTCCGGTGGAAGGGGGTCCTCTCCGGATTTTTGCGTTTAATGAATGAGGGGCCATGGATTCCCCTATGGGTAGTGGAATGCGGATTGCCTGACAATTCCGGAATGCCCACAGTACCCCGAGGTGGAGGGATCGGCGAACGATTCCTCTTTTATTGTGCCGTGGGAGCAGATACTATTGGAATCGCTTCGATTGGATGCGGACATCAAGGGTGAATCGAATATGGCGGGTGAAGGCAAAATCAAACTGGTGCGCGACAAGAACCAGCTTCTGGCTGACTTCGAGAAATTCAACAGTCTCGTCCAGGAATACGCCCGGTACCTGAAGGGGACGGATGAAGGCGATGAATGGCAACAGGGCGCCCTGGACCTGCTGCGCTATCAGCAATTGGCGCTCCATCATGCCCGCGCGTCTCTGGGATCAGTGGAATTGGTGTGTGCCCTGCTGCGCAGGGTGGTCTCCGGACTGAGCCTGGAGCGGTTCAACTTCAAGGGGATATCCCTCCCGGAAGCGGGAGAGCAGCCCCCGGGCCCCGAAGAAGCCGGGGACGGCGTGGACAACGCGGATTTGGAGCAATTGATCGCATGGATCAACACCGCTTCCCGAAACGCTCCCTTGGAATTCCAGCAGAAACTGCAACGGTTGCTGGGGGATATCCTCGCTTACTTCCGCGAGGTGAGCGCGGAGAACGTGGAGGGTATCGAGAATGCGGTGACCCAGATCAACATGTCGACCACCAATCGCCAGACCCGCATGCTGATCAGGGAAATCGCCATGATTACCCGGGATATCTTCAACACCCTCCAGAGCGTGTCCGAAGGACTGCCCCTGGATAATCTCGCGCAATCCTCAGGCGGAATCTCCGATGCCGTGAAAAAGCTGAAGGGCGTGCTGGTGCGGCTGGACGATGCCGCCGAGCAGAACATCGAAAACATGGAGAACGTCGACGAGCTTGCCCGGGGAGAGACGGAGTCCATGGCCTCCGTGATCGATGCGCTGCGATCCGCCCAAAAGCATATGATGCTGATCAAGGAGGATCATCCCAATCTGGAGGATGCGCTGACCAGCATTCAGGATCGCCTCAGCGACGAGGTGGGCAGCCACGCCATGGCCCTGAAACTGAAGCGGGAGAAGTACTCGGCGTCCCATCTGGAATTGATTTCCAACCAGTCCTTCCAGGAATTGACCGGGAAAACCCTGCGGAAGATCATCAACTTCGTCGAAACGATGGAAAAAGATATGATCGAACTGCTCAAGGAATACCGCCCCGTGTTCGAGTCACGGCCCGGCAAAACAGCCGATACCCAGCCTATCCAACCCCCCAGGGAAAGTCTGAAAGACACGGGCGGCGAGGCGACTACACAGGACGAGGTGGACAAGCTGTTGGAGGAACTGGGATTTTAGCCCCCCTCCTGCCCCACACCCGCCACACACCCGCTGCACCCGCCACACACCCGCTGCACCCGCAACATGCTCTGGAATACGGGGGGAACCCCATCTCCCGGTGGGCACCAATCACGTAATCCGTGGCGCGTTCCGTGAGGGCTGCCGCGCCATCAGGCCCGCTCCCGCTGCCTGCATTGCCGGAGCATGTAACGCGCCGGGCGGTCGTGGGGGAGGCGGGCGATATAGCGGTTGAATCCACCGGCGGCCTTGTTCCAGCGGCCCAGGCGGTATTCCTTCAATGCCTCGTCCCACACCCCTTGCAGGGTGCGCATGGGCGCGAGCACCTGCTCTTCCCGCACGGAAAAGAGTTCGAAAACGTCCAGGCGGGATTCGCCGGGAGCGGGCCGGAGTTTTCCCAGGTGACGCAAATCGTAGCGATCCGGGTCCTCCAGGGAATCCACCAGGGCCTGGCTGACCAGGATTCCGCAGCGCAGCTTGATGCTCATGGATGCCAGGCGGCTGGCCGTGCGCATCCCGGAGCCCACGGAAAAGGGCGCCAGGGCCTCTCCCGCGGGCAGCGCGCCGGAGACCACCGGGCCCAGATGCACCCCCAGCCCGGTGGGGGGCATGGCTTCCCCTTTTTCCGAGGCTTCTTCCCGCAACCCCAGCAGCATCTGGTACATGGTCTGAACGGCCCACAGCACGCGGTCCGGCCCGGAGGAGAAGTGGGCGAACCAGCTTCCGTGTCCGATCCCCTGCAGGGCGCCACCGTGCAGGGCCAGGGCCTGATCCACCCGCCCGAAGTACCAGCGCAGGGCCTGCATCAGGTCGGCTTTGCCCAACCCCAGGGGGTCGGTTAGCCCGGGCACCTCCCCCGCCAGCACGGGCAGCACGGTCTCCCGTCCTTCGCGAACGATGTGGGCGGTTTCCTCCTCCCCTTCCCCCAGACCGGGGGGCAGGAAACGCCGGTAGAATCGGGTGGACTGGAGCAGGGACTGTTCCCGGCCTTGCATTTGGGCTTCCCGCCGTTGCAGCGATTCCAGCCGCCAGGCATGGTAGACAGAGGCCGCCCAAATCCGCAGCGGTTCCGTCAGTTCCTGCATGCTCACCTTCACAGCGGGGTTCATGGCGTCGGTGGCGTCCGTCCGGGTGAGCAGCAGCAGCGCGAAAGGCTCGCCCCGGTATTGCAGGGGCAGCCAGGTTCCGTCCCCGGCGCCCAGGGCATTGAGCAGCGCCTGCTCCTCCCGTCCGGGGGACGGCCCCGCGGGAGCGTGGATGCCCAGGGGAGCGCGGTTCTCCAGCACCCAGCGTGCCTGTCCCTCGCCCAGCGGGAGGGGCAGCAATGAATCCCAGGAGCGCAGCGGCGGGGGGGCGCCTTGCCATGCTCCGAACACCAGTTGGTAGGCTTCCGGTTCCAGGAAGCAGAGCAAGGCCCCGTCATGGCCCTGGCCGGCGGCAACGTTCTGGAAGTAGTGCGCCAGCAGTTCCGGCGCCGCCAGCCGTTCAGACGACTCCAGTATTTCTGGTGAGCCGGCGGCAGGGCTTTCACTGCCGCCTCCGGTTCCAACGGCCCCACCGCCACCGCTGGATGGGGCGGCGGACCCGGATCGGCCGTGTTCCGGAAACCCATCGGCGGCGTGCCGCATCCAGTCCACCAGCCTGGATTGCGCTGCGATCTCCCCGCGGGCGATCTCACCAGCCTGCCTGGCTTCCAGGAGCGTCAGGTTGACCGCCGCGGCGACGGCGGCTTCCCTGCCCAGGGCGGCCAGGCTTTCCCTGTGTCCGGCGTCGAACACCAGCCGGCTGCTCGGGCTGCCCACCAGCACGACGCCCATCGGCTTTCCAGAGACGGCCAGGGGCACGCAGACCTGGGAATGGGTCTCTCCGGAATACCCCCCGGAATGCGCCTCGGCCGGGAGGGGCTGGAAGTTGTCGAGGATGCGGGCCCGGCCTTCCGCCCAAACGGCATCGGCCAGGGAGCGGTTGAAAGGTTCCCCCAGCGGAGCGGGGTCGGGAATGCGGGCCGTGATTTCCAACTGCCCGTCGCCGTTGGGTTGCAACAGGGCCCCGTACTCCGCATCGGACGCGGCGAGGAAGGTTTCCAGCAGGGAACGGCCCAGCGCTTCCGGCTCCATGGGTTCGCCTTGGGCGAACCGTTCCAGCAGGGGAGCGAAATCGCCTAGCCCATTCCCTCCATTCCCTCCATTTCCCCGGTGTTTGTGGATGACCGGCTGGTGGATGGCGGGCCGGCGGAGGGCAGGCCCCGTTTCCGCAATGTTTTTTGGGGGGGCCGCATCCAGTTCCAGCAGGGCGCGGGCCGCCCCGGCGTAGAGGTGGGCTCCCATGGCCTGAAATCCCTCCAGGGCCTTGTTTCCCCAGGACATCCAGGCCGGGTCGCCCCAGGACTTGAGCGCTTGGGCAACCCTCAGGCGGAGCAGGGCCGCGCCCAGCCAGACACCCTCCATTTCCAGTCCGGCGAGCACCTCCTCCGTCCGGCGCACATCGGGGGAAGCTTCGCCGCGCACCATAATTTCCATCCATTCCAGCCGGGCCACCTCCCCGGCAAGCACGGGGTACTCCTCCAGGCGTGGTTGCAGGCCCTTGATAATGGAGCGCGCCTCTCTCAGGTGGAATTCCCCTTGCTTGGGTGACACGGCCGCCTGTTGGAAGTGAGCGTCCCCCAGCAACACCTGCATGAGCAGCGCGCCCAGATGCTGGGCCTGTTTGGGGAGCAGGCCCTCGATGCGGACGGTTTCCAGCAATTCCCCCAGGTCTCCGGCAACGGCCGCCAGTTCCCCGCTCCAGGCCAGCAGATGGCGGGCCTCCCCGGCTCTCCCCGCTGCCGCCAGCGCCTGGGCGGCCTCCCGCATGGCGGTGCAGGCCGGGGAGAGGGGAATTTCCCCCGTCAGGGCGCCGGCGTATTGTTCCAGCGCGGCGCGCCATTCGGACAGGTAGGCGGCGGTGGGATAAACGGCCAGGTTCCGCAGGGCCGCGATCCGCTCCCGGAAGGCGTCCAGAGGTTCGCGCAGGCGTTCCAGCACGATCATGGCGACGAGCGCCTCGCCCTCGCCGATGACGTCGCCGGTGGTTCGGAAGCGGGCATCCCGCAGGGCCTCGGCCGCCTTGTGATACTGCCCCGCCCGGTAATGACATCGTCCCAGGGCCAGGTGGAACTCCGCTTCGGCATGCGGGAAGGCGTTGCGCTCCAGCAGGGCGCGCGCCTGGGAGAACAGGTCGCCTTGCGGAGGCCCCTCGGCTTCCGCCAGACGCACCAGCCCCCGCACCAGATGTTCCGACGGGTGCCGCCCCGCGGCCAGACGGACGATCTTTTCATCGGCCAGCACGGCGCGCTGGGGCTGCACCGGCGCCAGCAGGCAGGAGGCCAGTTCCAGCAGCCGCGCCACGGCGTCCTCCAGCGCCGTGAAGCCGGGTTGGGGATCGCCCCCCGCGCCGGCCCGCAGGGCCTCGTACTGCTGCATGGCGCGGCCCGTCAGCCGGGCCAGGGCGGTCCCCACGGGATTGGCGGGAAGGGTTTCGCCGGCCAGTGCCAGCCCTTCCTCCACCCGGACCATGGCTTCCCGGGTTTCCGCGCGCATGTGGTGGGTCCACGCGGCATGGGAAATCGCCTCCAGCCGGGCCTCGGTGGACAGGTCGAGCTGGAGGGCGGAATCGAGCAGGGCCAGGGCGCGTTCCCCGAATCCCAGTTGGGAATGGGCGATGCCGGCGGCGATTATCAGATCGGCGATGCGGTCATCTTTGCGCAGGGGTTCACGGAGCTGCTCACTCCAGGCGATCACGGCGCGCAGTGCGTGGATCCTCCAGGCCGCCGCCAGGGCCTGGAACCCATATTCCGCCCAGCGTTCCCGGTCGCCCCCGCGCCCGAAATGGAAGGCGGTTTCATCGCAGCGGTTCACGTCCTGCCATGCCGGGTGGAGCGGGTCCCGGGCGTCCGCCACCCCGCCATCCACCTCCACGCCGTCAGTCTGGGCGGCCTCCGCTTCCAGCAAGGCTCCGCGCATCCGGTGCAGTTCCTCCAGGTG
Source organism: uncultured Pseudomonadota bacterium (assembly GCA_964583525.1). Lineage (GTDB taxonomy): Bacteria > SAR324 > SAR324 > SAR324 > JACQKK01 > CAZOXD01. Next base: position 55,925 of record CAZOXD010000003.1, on the reverse strand, counting down.
TTTGGGAGGCGAGTAACGGCGCAGGATCTGCTGCATAGAAACGTGGGAGAAAGCAAACCCTTCCCGGGTGCGTTCCAGCACGCCGGCGGCGATGGCCGATTCCAGCCGTTCCAGCAACAGGGGATGGGGATATTGCTCCAACAGCCCGGCCAGGGTGGCGAAGGAGAAACCCGCGGGGAAAATGGAGGCTGCCTGCAATACCAGCAGCACCTCTTCGGGCAGCAATTCCAGATGGTGCTGCACCAGGCCGGGAAGGGATTCCGGCCAGGAGGCTTTTTCCACCGCCGGCCAGTCCACAGCGGGCCAGTCGACGGCAATATTCTCGGCAATATTCTCGGCAATATTCTC
>CAZOXD010000003.1:30515-55477 GCA_964583525.1 uncultured Pseudomonadota bacterium | reverse complement strand
CGGCAATATTCTCGGCAATATTCTCGGCAATATTCTCTGCGGTATTCTCGGCAATATTCTCTGCGGCGATATTCTCCACAGCAAGGCCTTCCACGCCCGCTACGGGGGAGGAAGAGCGCAGCATCCCCTTGGTGCGCAACAGGCGCAGGGCCAGCGCGTTGGCGAGGGGCCGCCCGCCCCAGCGTCCGTGCATCCATTCCGCGAGGCGGGATGGATCGCCGTTATCCCGGGCAACCCCGTTTTGTACGGCACCGTTTTGCATAGCTCCGCCCTGTGTGTCGCCGTCCTGCATGGCCCCGTCTTGCGGGGCCCCAACCTGCCGGGGCGCTCCGGTCAAGCGTTCCAGTTGCAGGTTGCACTGATCCACGGAGAGGGGAGGCACCTCGATCCAATGCACCTCCTCCCCCGATTGCAGGGTTTCCAGCCAGGGATGGAGCATTTCCTCCAGGCGGGTGGTCTCGGGCAAGCCGGCCGTCCCGGTCGTTACCGAGGCAATGACCAGCAGGGAGGTCTCCCCGATGTCCTGGATCAACCTGCCCAGCCATTCCAGGCTGTCCGCATCCGCCCACTGCAACTCCCGCAGGAACAGCACCAGGGGGTGGCGCGGTTCCCCGATGGCCCGGAAGGCTCCGGTGAGCACGCCCAGAGTGCGCATCCAGTCCCGCCCCATGGGCAGGGCGGCCTGGCCCTCCTCTTCCGGCAGCAGGGGCGCCAGGGCCGGCAGCAATTCGGTGAGCACTTCCGCCTGATCCCCGGCCGCCATGTGCAGGCGGGACAGGAGGTCCCGGCGCTGCAGATCGGGCAGGGTTTCCCATTCGCCGAGCAGTCCGTGCAAGAGGCGCAAGGGCAGGGCATAGGGAGGACACCCTTCCTCCCCGGGCAGGGAGGCTTCCAGCAGCAATCCCCGCGCGCCTTCGACGGCCGTGCGCAGATCGGCCACCAGGGCGCCGCGCCCCGCGCCCGGTTCTCCCTGGAGCAGCACCAGGCTGCCCTTGCCGGAAGCCGCGCCCGCCAGGGCCGTGCGGAGCCTTTCCCGCGCCGATTCGCGGCCGGCCAGCCCGCTCCCCGCATGATTGGGGTTGGGGGCACGGGCGGTGGAGCCGGCTGCCCCGGAATCGGCATATCCTGCGGTATATCCTGGGGTGGGCTCTGTGGCGTTCCACCGTTCCAGAGCGGAGAGGAGATGCTCCGCCTTTTGCAAGCGCAGCGCGGGGTCCTTGGCCAGCAGCCCGAGGAGAATCCTTTCCAGGGCCGGTGGTATTTCCTCGTTGTGCCGGCGGGGGGAAGGCGGGGGGGTCACCAGATGATGCCGCATCATCTCCCGCGCCGTGGCCGCCGTGAAGGGCAGCGCCCCGGTCAGGGCCTGGTATGCGATCATTCCCAGGGCGTACAGGTCGCTGCGATGATCCGGCTTCGGCTTGCCCCAGGGAAGCTGTTCCGGGGCGTAATAGTGCATGTCCTCCACCCGGGCGGGGACCAGTTCCCCCTCCCGCAGGAAGGCGCGGGCGGGGTCCGTCATCACCAGGTGCAGGGTGCCGTCCTCCCTGGAAACGAGCAGGTTCGAGGGCTTCAGATTGAGATGGGAGATGCCCGCGCCGTGAATGCCGGCCAGGGCGGACGCCCCCTGCCGCAGCAGAGATACCCCCTCCTTCAGGGGCAGGGCCCCGCCGGAGAGGAGTTCCCCCAGGGAGGGGGCCGGGAAATAGGGCAATACCTGGAAGAAGGCGCCCTCCGATTCCCCCGTCCACAACGGGAGCAGCAGATGCGGGTGCTCCGTTCCCGCCAGCCGGTTCATGGCCCGCCGGTATCGCAACAGGCCCTCGTCCGCCTTGCCGGGAGCGGGGGAGAACACCTTCACGGCGAGCAATTCTCCGCTCTGCTCGTCCGTGGCCAGATAGAGGGTGCCGGAAGGGGCCCTGGAAAGAACCTGTTCCAGGAGAAAGCGGTGATTGAGCGTTTTTCCCAACATGGCCGTCCATGGCGTGTGGGTGGGAGAATGCCGCCCTGCATTCGCCGGGGGTGGAACTTTCCCGTAATATACCAAACCGTTGCGGGCATGACAATCCGCAATGCGCCCGGGCGGCCCTCCCCCGGTATTTCCGTACTTCGGCGCAGGGAGGGGGAACTGCGAACTGCGAAACGCATCCGCGGATTGACGCGGATAAGGATTACCGCAACTGCGACCTTACCCCCTGGCCCCCTCTCCAAGGGAGAGGGGGAACTGCTTATGGCATGCCGCGCCTCTGGTGGAGAGTATGCAGCGGGATGGGGGAAATGCAATAGAGTACGGATTCCAATTGGCGGGTGTTGTTGCCTCCCCAAATTTCCCTGGACAAACGCCTCGCAGTCTGCCATAATATACTGATATAACTAGATATATTCGCAATAAAAGAAAAATTACGAAACAAAGCCAATTTACCTTGGTCAGCACGGATTGCGAAACGAACCCAATTCCATTCACGGGGCTGGGTGCTGCGGATGCAGTTTCCCTCCCTGCTCAGCGGGGAGGGAAGGAGCGCCTTTGGGCGCGGGAGGGTGGGGTAGGCAGTGGCCGTTCCCCTCTCCCCTTGGAGAGGGGAGGAGCGCCGCGGCAGTACAATGGAACCGGTAGTCCAATAGAACAACCTGCGGGGGGGTGAGGTTGCAGTTGCGGTTCTTCCCTCCCCGCCCTGGGTGTGCGCGGAACGGGGGAATGGGATACGCTGCGGTTGCTAATTTCACTGACAGCCGGGTTCAGCAATATCCGGGTGGATTGGCGGTTCCGCGCCGGGGTAGGATCGTGGAATATCGCTTGCGCATCCTTGCCGGACATCCATGCAAAAGGAGAATCCCATGCGGCTCGAAGACAACACCCGGATCCGGGAAACCCTGGAATACATGGAACGCCATTACACCGATCACCCCAGCCTGGAAGAGCTGGCGACCCGCGTGAACTTGAGCAAATTCCATTTTCAGCGCATCTTCACCCGTTGGGCCGGGATTTCCCCCCACCGCTTCCTGCAATGCCTCTCTCTCGATCACGCCAAGCACTTACTGGAGCGGCGCACCAGCGTCCTGGACGCGGCGCTGGACTCCGGGCTTTCCGGGCCGGGGCGGCTGCACGACCTGTTCATCACCCACGAGGCGGTCACTCCCGGCGAGTTCAAGGAGAAGGGGCAGGCCATGCGCATTTCCTACGGATTTCATCCCACCCCCTTCGGGGAATGCCGGATCGCCATGACCGGACGCGGAATCTGCTGGCTGTCCTTCATCGGTGGGATCGGTGGAAACGGCGCCGGGGGAGCGGGCAGGGAGGCGATGCTGGAGGAATTGCGCGGCCGCTGGGAGCATGCCATCCTCCAACCCGGCCAGGATTTCACGGCGGGCGCGGTGGCGGATATCTTCGCTCCTGCCGGGACTTCACGGGAAAAGCCGTTCCACCTGCTCTTGCGGGGGACGAACTTTCAGGTCAAGGTGTGGGAGGCGTTGCTGCGGATTCCTCTGGGAAGCGTGGCCAGCTATCAGGACTTGGCCCGGTATATCGGCAATCCCGGCGCCGCACGGGCCATCGGCGCCGCTGCGGGGAGAAATCCCATCGCCTGCCTGATCCCCTGCCACCGGGTGATCCGCCAGATGGGCTCCCTCGGCGGTTACCGCTGGGGCACGGCCCGCAAGCGGCTCCTGTTGGCCTGGGAGCACGGCGCCACAGCGGGGGAGGGATTCTCCCCTTCCGGCCGGGGGATGGGACCCGCTGCTTCCGGTATGCATGGTTCCCCAACGCACCGCGTCCCGGAGGGAAATGAAGCGATCCATGGGTCTTACTGAGCTGGGGCTGCTGTTTTCCCTGGCCCTGATGTGGGGCAGTTCCTTCCTGTTCACCAAGACGGCGTTGCAGAGCTTCCCGCCCCTGACCCTGGTCACCTTCCGGATGGCTCTCTCCATGATCTTCCTGCTGGGATTTATCCTGGTGCGGGGGGTGCGCCTGCCCCTCGAGGGGAAGCTGTGGCGGGAGTTCTTCATCATCAGTATTTTCAACGGCACCGTTCCTTACTTTCTGATGGCCTGGGGTCAGGTGCACATCGACTCCAGCCTGGCCGCCATCCTCAACTCCACCACTCCCCTCTCCGCCCTGGTGCTGGCGCACTTTTTCACCAGCGACGAGCGCATCACGCCCATGTCCCTGGTGGGGATCGCGCTGGGATTGGCGGGCGTGGTGGTGTTGATCGGCCCGGCAGCCCTGGGCGGGCTGGGCTCCCAACTGCTGGGGCAACTGGCCGTGGTGGGGGGCGCCACCTGCTACGGAGTCGCGATGGTGTACGGCCGCCGGTTCAGCCATCTGCCCACGGGCGTGACCGCGGCGGGGGTGCAGGTCTGCTCCCTGATGACCCTCATTCCGCTCGATGTGACCCTGGAGCCCCCCTGGCAGCTTTCCCCAACGCCGTTGGGAATTCTGGCCATCCTCTGCGTGGGGATTCTCTCCACGGGCATGCCCTATCTGGTGTACTTCCACCTGCTGGCGAAGGTGGGGGCCACCCGCACCTCCATGGTCAACTACCTGATTCCCCTGGTGGGCGTGTTCTGGGGCACCTTGTTGCTGGGCGAACGCCTCCCCTGGCGCGCCCTGCCGGCCCTGCTGCTGATCCTGGCCGGGCTCGCGGCCATCGGGGGCCACCTCCGCCTCCCCCGGCGGATGCGCCGGAAGGACCGGGAAGCCCCGGCCATGAAGTGAGAGGGGACCGATTGACTCTCGCGTGAAGTGCCGCCAACCCTACCTTCCATGATATTTCGCCCGGTTGTTTCGCCAGCGGGCGAGGTAGGCGTTGCTGTAATTGCGGGGGGTGTAGGCGCGGCCGTGCTTGATGCGGGCCCGGGCGTTCACCGCGCCCGCCGGCACGATGGCTACCGCGCAGGGCTTGCCGGTCCGCTTGCGCTGGAGACGGCACACCTGTTTCCAGGTGGACGTGTTATCGAATCCCTCCTCCTTTTCCAGCAGCAGATCGGTGCGGATGCTGGGTGCGGGATAGCGGGTGAGGAGGGTGATCACGGCGCTTTCGGTGTTGGAGGCCCGCACCGCCGCGGCGCCACTGCGGTAGGTGAGCAGGTCTCCGTCCAGGGTGAGGCCGTGCCCGCTGAGCCGGGCCACTCGCTGCTGGAACGCGGCGTTGCGGGAGGAGAATTCCCCGGCGTTGTAGTCCGCAGTGGCGAAGCGCACGGCCTGGCCGGCGGGAAGCCGGCGCCGGTAGTAGCGGTAGGCGCGCCACAGTTGGTAGATGCCTTCCCGCAATCCCCGCTCCAGAGCCGTCCCGGGATCGAGCAGCCAGGTTCGCATCTGGGCCGGCGAATCCAGTGTTTCCCCACGCCGCCGGGCGTTGGCGGTGGCCTTGTGGAGGTTGATCTGCATCGGCCCCAGGGTGGTCACGGGATTGCGGAGCGCTTGCTCGGAGGCATAGCGGGCCACCGGCGCGGGAAAAAGATAGTGGGAGCGGAGGTGATCTCCGAGCCATTTCCGCAGGTCTCCCTCCACATAGCGCACCAGTTGCGCTTCCGTGCGCACCTTCCCGCGGCGGGTATCGCGGCGCAGCTTGGCCCGCACCGCATCGTCCAGGGTGGAGCGGTCCAGCAGCTTTCCGGCGAGGGGAATCTCCGTGCGCAGACGCCGCAATTCCCCGGCGAACAGGGCTTCCAGGTCGCGGTTCTCCAGGGCCGGGTCTTCCGAAACCCCGGATTCAAGCTGAACGGTGGTTAGCACCAGCACCAGGAAGTCCTCGTCCTTGCAGCGGGCCTTGAGGTTGAAGAAGGCCCGGTTAAGGGCATGCCCCCAGCGCCGGGCCTGCTGGGAGCGTGCGGCGGAACGGGGGCCTGAACCGCTGCCGAAGAGCAGGCGCAGGGCCCGCCGCATCTGGTGTTTCGTGAAGCAGGGACGGGTGGGATCGTACGCGTTCGCCCTGTGTTGGGACCAGCGCCTGCTCCCCGGAGACGCGGGGTAGTTATCCCGCTCGTAGGAGCGTGGGAGCTTGGAACTGGGATCCGGGGGCGAGATGATTTTCCCGCTCCCTGCCACTGTCAGGGTGAGGGAGAGCGCCACCAGAAACATCAGATAGGTGAAAATCCGCACCGGAATTGCCCACACCCGGCGCAGCCAGGAACGCGGGGGAGGGGTATTCCCAACCTTGGGATGAGGAGCGCGGAGGGAGCCGTTCATTTCCCCTCTCCCTTACTTTGGCACAGGCAGCGAAACCCGATCAGGATGTGGCGGCTCTTCGCGGGCCTGCCATGACGGGCCGCCGCGCGGCAAATCCCGCCCAGGTCGTCCCAGGAACATCCCTTGAGGATGATCCGCCCCGGCCGCCCGGCCTCGGGTGTGGAAGTCCATTGAAACACGTTCCCGGCCATGTCGTAGAGGCCGGTGGGGGTGCGTCCCCGGGGGAGGGACAGCACAGGGGTGGTGCCGTAGGGCCCCCGCGCGGATGTGTTGACCCTTTCGGGCTCCCAGCGATTACCCCAGGGAAAGTAGCGCTGATCGGAGCCCCGCGCGGCCCATTCCCACTCGTCCTCGCTGGGAAGGCGGCAGGCGCTTCCCATCATGATGTTGCGGGCGGGTTCCCTGCCCACCATACTGCCACCGCCGCCACCGCCGCCGCTACGGGTGGAGTTCCTTCCCCGCCACTGGCAATAGGCCGAAGCGTCCCCCTGGCTGACCAGCACCACCGGATGCGTTTTCCGGTCCGCCGGGGGACGCTTCCCGCGCCACAGGTAGGGAAGCACGGACGCGTAGGGATGCACCAGAAAGCCCTGAGCGGTGTACCCGGCGCGGCTGATGAAGGGGGGGCGGTGGTCGGTGGCGGTCACGAACCGGGCATAGGCCTGCTGCGTGACCAGGGTGCGGTCCATCCGGAACGGGGGCAGGGTCACCTTGCGCCTGCGTTCGGAGTGAAACCAGCGCCCCCGCCAGGCCGCCTCGCCGCCGAGAACGTAGCCGAAGCCCTTCTCCCGCTCCCCGCTGCCCAGCCAACCCGTGCCGCCGGGGATGGGCACGGTCACGCCGGTCATGACGGTCATAACGGTGGGGGCGGAGGAGGCGCCTTCTCCACTGCCAGGCAGGGTGTCCGCCCACAGGAGCGCCGGCTCCAACCACGCAGCGCCCAAAATGAGTATTGGGAAGGTGAGGGCGATGGCCATGGCGGAAGGAGGGACCCACGGAATCCGAGGCATCCGGGAAGATACCCGTACCTTGCGCAAGGCCTTCCACAAGCCGGGGAATAGTCTGCAAAGTTTTGATCGCATCCGGAACAGGGTCCCATATTTCCCGGAATTTGTCTTTCCCCCCGGTGGCGGTGGGCGGATTCCTCCATCCGGAATTCCTGGAAAACTCGTGCCAGGGAAGAAAGATTCCTGAAACGATGCGGTAAGGGAACGGGTTGCCAATTCAGCCGTTAAAAAGGCAGGGACTCGTCACCAATCCTATTGGAGCGCTGGAATCCCATGAGAATCCAAGCCCCCCGGCAACCGCCATCCTCGAACGCGATTCATCGGCATGGAGGACCGGTTCAGCCGAAACAGACCAGGGTTCTCATCACCATCCAAACCGGCAACATTGGGCAGGAAAGCCCGGAGAATTGCCGATCCGTAATTTACCCAAGGAAGGCGAGACAGGATGACCCCGAACATGGATGAAGTTCCCGAGGAACTGAAAGCGCTTCAGGAGGAATACCGCAATTCCCTCCCCCAGAAAATCAGCTATATCGAAGCCCTCCAGGAGGCGCTCCGCGCAGGACATTCCACCCGGGATATCATCGAGGATTACCTTCATCAAGCCCACGAGCTGGCGGGTTCCGCCGCGCTTTATGGGTTGAGCGCGCTCTCCCAAGCCGCCAGGGAACTGGAGCGCGAACTCTCCAAAATCGACTCCGAGGAACATTCCCTCAGCCGGGAACTGGGCGTTCAGGTCGGCAAGTTGTTCGGCAAGTTGAAGGATGCGCTTCCGGACCTGGACTAAGACAGGTACTCTCCCAGAGGTTTGGAGGGATCCCTTCGTCCGGAATGCCGGGAGGATTTCAGACCTCATTCCCTGGCCGATACCGGCAATCCTTTCGGACCAAACTTGATTTTCCTTCCATAACAATGCGATAGGTGGGATGGACGAACCTGCCGGAAACCGGTCTAACCGGGCTCCGGGCATGCTCTGCCAGAAATTCCAAATCATAATTCCCGCCATGACGAAATTCCCAGAAGTGGCATACCCCGGAGAAAACAACACCAAAGGCCCGGGTATCCCGTGCTACTCCACCGGCGAGGTGGAATCCCTGGTGGAGCGGGGCGTTCTCATCCCTGCGCACCACCAGGTAGCGATCGCCAGGGATGTTCCCCTGGACGCCATTGCGCCCGGGGCGGTGTTGCACCCATTCACCCGGCTATCCGGAGCGGGCACCCGCGTGGATGCCGGGGCCGTCATCGGCGCGGCGGGGCCGGCCACCCTCCACAACGCCTGGGTGGGCGGCCAGGCCCGGGTGGGGGAACTGGGTCCGGTCACCTTGCGGAATGCCGCCCTCGGCCCGCGCACAGTACTCGGGTGCGGTGTGGCGGAAGATTCCGTATTCCTGGGATTGGAGGAGGATGGCGCGGACTTTACCACCGGATACGGATTTCGGGTGCGTTCCGGCACTCTCTACGAGGAGGACGCCAATTCCGCGCAGCATACCGACACCAAGATGACGATCCTCTTCCCCTGGGTCACGCTGGGGAGCAATCTCAACTGGTGCGACATCCTGGTATCGGGGGGCACCGGGCCGCGCCCCGGGGAGTTCAGCGAAATCGGCAGCGGCGCCATTCATTTCAACTTCACCCCCCGGGGCGACAAGGCCACCGGAAGCCTGCTGGGCAATGTGGTGGAGGGGGTGTTCCTCCGCCAACCCCGGCTTTTCATCGGGGGCAATACCAGCATCGTGGGTCCGCTTTCCGGGGCGTTCGGGGCGGTCACGCCCGCCGGGGGCAGGTACCGCCGCAGCCTGGAGCCGGGATTGAACGCGGAGATATCGGAGACTTCAGGGGCGGAGATATCGGGGGCGGTGCTGGCGGTGCGGCCGGGGCATTCCACATCCGCCGGAGGGTTCGATCTGGAAATTTATGGCGACCTGCGGCGGGTCTACGCTTCCCAGGTGCGCATGATCGGGGAGTTGGCCGCCCTCGCTGCCTGGTACGCCCTGGTGCGCATTCCATTGGCTGGGAGCGATGGGGACCGGGCGGCGCTCTACGCCAGGGGCCGGGAAATGGTGGCGCTGGCGCTCCGGGAACGCATCCGTCAATTGGGCGCGCTGGCCGCGCGGCAGGAGCGTTCGATCGCCCTGCTGGAAAAACGCGCCCCCGGAGACCCCCGCATTGCCCAGCAACGGGCCCTGGCGGAGCAGTGGCCGGACATCGAGGCGCACCTGACGGGATTCGGGAATCTGCAAAGCGCCCCCCCATCCTCTCTGTTGGAAGGACTGGACGCCGCCGGTGGGCAGGGAAGCGCGGAGTACACACGGATCGTCCGCGCCCTGGCTCCCTCCGCGGTGAAGGCGGGCACGGATTGGCTGAAGGAAATTGCCGCCGCGGTGGCCGCCCCGGCGGTGCTGGAGCGGGTGCCGCCCCTGGCTCCAAAAAGCTGAGAGCTCGTTAAGCCTGAGGCCGGCGGGTCCGGATTTCGGATCACGAGGGCTTAAAAGCGGAACTTCGCGTCAGAAGTCTTCGAACTATCTTCTTGTTATTTAACATAAAAATTATCAGCTTTCATTACGCGAACTTCCGACGCGAAGCACCAGGAACCAGACCAGGATTCCGGCTGCCAGGGGCAGGAAGAGGGCCAGGGTTACCAGGAAGATTTCCTGACGGAAGGGAATACCCGAGACGGCCAACTCCACCACGATGCCCGCGGCGACGTTTTCCCTGGACCAGGAATGAAAGGTCTTGCCCTGGATTTTCCGATCGTCCCGGGGCGAGAATCCCTCGCTTTTCAGGCGGAGCGCGCCCTGGGGCAGCAGGACGGATATAAAATGCGTGGGGAGGGGGTAGCGCTTTGCGATTTCCGCGCTGCCAAAGAGCGCGGACAGGCGGTACCGGAACACCAGCGAGGTGCGTCCCGGGGGCAGATCCCCATACACCAACAGCTTTTCTCCCAGACGCTGGTGGCTTCCCCCCGGTTGGATCTCCTGGATCATTTCCAGTTCTTCCGCATCCTTGGGTATGCTCAATTCCAGGGGCCGGCCTGTGCGCGATACCCCGCCGGGAGGGGCGTCGATATGCACCGCCTCCGTCACCCACACATGGGCCCGGATCGGCTCCACGAACACCACCGCCTCCGTAATCTGTAGTCTGCCAGGGGCAATCGGTGATCCGCCATGGGCGGGTTTTTGCTTCCGGAGCTGGATGTCCAACTCCAACACCGGTTTCTCGGGGGTGAGGACGAACGGGTCGGACGAGGACGTCCCCTCCGCCAGCACGGCGACCTTAAAAACGGCGTTGTCCCCGAGGGGAATGGTATCGAAGGCGTAGGTTCCCTTTTCATCGAGGGGGACTTCGGCAATGGCCGTCCCGTTGAGCTTTCCCTGCGCATCCATGGTGAACCGGATCAATTCCACCTTCGCTCCCGGGGGCATCTTCCCGCCATCCAGGCCCAGGATCCGGCCGGAGACCTTGCCGCTGATGTCGGCCTGCCCGAATGCCGGAGGGAGCAGCACGCAAAACAGCAGGAGCACCCATAGTACCGCCAGGGGCAGAGCGCGAAATTCAATCATCTGTATCCGGGGCACGGTTCAACCTGTCTCGCCAGGCTTGTGCTGGCGCTTATGGGTGGGCATCAACAAGATTTCGGGAATGCTCGTTCGGGGGTGAAGGGCGGAGACGAATCGCACCGCCTCGGCCAGGTCCTCCGCCGCGATCAACCGCTCCCGGTCCTCGGGGGAGACGGGGACGGGGCGCCGGTCCAGGATCTCCGTGTTCACCTCGCCCGGGCAGAGCGCTGTGGCGCGGATGCCGTGAGGCCATTCCTCCTGGTTGATGGTCTCGCTGAGCGCGTTCATGCCGTGCTTGGAGGCGGCATAGGCCGCGCCGGTAAGTCCGGAGACCCGCTTGCCGGCCATGGAGGAGACGTTGACCACCAACCCTCCGCCCTGGGCCCGCATGGAGGGCAGTGCGGCGGCGATCATGTTGTAGGCGCCGGTCAGGTTCACGCCCACCACCAGATCCCAGTTCTCGGGCGCCATGTCGTGAAGGCGCCGCTCGGGAATGTTCAATCCGGCGTTGTTGACCAGAATATCCACCCGGCCCCACTGTGTGAGCAATTGCCCGGCAGTCAGGTTCACCGCGGCACGGTGCGAGACATCCAGGGGCACGGCCTCGGCCGGGGCATTGTCTCCCTCGCGGCGGGCCTGGGCGGCTTCCGTGGCCACGCGTTCCAGCACCTCCATGCGGCGGCCCATCAGGGCCAGCGTCGCGCCCTCGGCCGCGAACATCAGCGCGGTGGCGCGCCCGATGCCCGTGCCGGCGCCGGTGATCCAGACCACTTTATTTTTAAACAGCCCGTTATTGCACTGCCCTTGCGGGGACTGCGGGGAATCTTTGCCGTGCGGGGACTGCCCCATGGGTCTCCTTATCTTGACCGGAAAAGTGAGCGGCGCCGGGAACCGCCCGGCGATTTCATTACCACGTCTTCTCTATCCAGTATAGCGCAATCCCATGGATTTTGGGGGGGATTTGGGAGGGGGCGGGATCGCCACCACAGGGGTTACCACCGCGATGATTTCCACTGGATGACCGTGGAAAAATTCCCCGCCACACCGAATGTTCATCACCGAATGTTCAACACCATGCCGGGGGAGGAATTTCTGCCCGGCGTGAAGAGCGGCGTGCTGGCGCTGATTGGAAAGCTGGGTGTGGAGGCAGGGGAGTAATCCCTGCGCCACGCCAACCCTACCCCTGCCCTTTCCGCACCTTGGCCCAGGTGTCGCGCAGGGTGACGATGCGGTTGAAGACGGGGTGGCCCTCCCTGGAATCCACGGGGTCGGCCATGTAATACCCCTTGCGCTCGAACTGGAAGCGTTCTCCCGGCCGCGCGGCTGCCAGGGACGGCTCCACCAAGGCGTTGGGGAGTTCCTCCAGGGAATGGGGATTAAGGTGCTGCTTGTAGTCCCCGTCGCCGCCGGAGGCCGGGCTGGGCACCGAGAAGAGGCGGTCGTAGAGCCGCACGGTGGCGGGGACGGCATGGGCGGCGGACACCCAGTGAAGGGTGCCCTTCACCTTGCGGCCCTCGGGGGCGGTGTTGAGGGTCGCTGGGTCGTAGGTGCAGCGCAACTCCACGACGTTTCCCTCCGCATCCTTGATGGCCTTCACGCACCGGATCACAAAGGCCCGGCGCAGCCGCACCTCGCGTCCCGGTGCGAGGCGGAAAAATTTCTTGGGGGGGTCTTCCATGAAATCCTCCCGCTCGATGTACAGTTCCCCCGAAAAGGGAATCTTGCGGGACTCCGTCCGCCGCGGGTCGTTGGGAAAGTAGGGTGCGTCCAGTTCCAGCACTTCGCCCTCGTTCCCGGGCCGGACAGGCGTGTCCGTCCCTCGGCCATCCCCGGGCCGGACAGGCGTGTCCGTCCCTCGGTCCCCGCTGCCGCCTTGCGGCCAGTTCTCCAGCACCACCCGCAGGGGGTCGTGGACGCACATCACGCGGGGGGTGGCCGGATCCAGGTCTTTCCGAATACAACTCTCCAGCAGTCCGATATCGACCAGGCTGTCTGCGCGGGCCACGCCGATGCTGGCGCAGAATTGGCGGATGGCTTCGGGTCTTAGGCCTCTGCGGCGCAGTCCCGCCAGGGTGGGCAGGCGCGGGTCGTCCCATCCGCCGACGACGCCGTCCCGCACCAGTTCGGAGAGCAGCCGCTTGCTCATCACCGTGTAGCCCAGGTTGAGCCGGGCGAACTCGATCTGCTTGGGCCGGGGCTTTGCCTCGAGCTGCTCCAGAAACCAGTCGTAGAGCGGCCGGTGATCCTCGAACTCCAGGGTGCAGATGGAGTGGGTGACGCCCTCGATGTGGTCCGACTGCCCGTGGCCCCAGTCGTAGGAGGGGTAGATGCACCAGCCGTCTCCGGTGCGGTAGTGGGTGGCGTGGCGGATGCGGTAGATGACCGGGTCCCGCAGGTTCAGGTTGGGCGAGGTCATGTCGATCCTGGCCCGCAGGGTGCGGGCGCCGTCCGTAAATTCGCCCTTCCGCATGCGGGCGAACAGCTCCAGGTTTTCGGACACCGGACGGCTCCGGTGCGGGCTTTCCCGGCCCGGCTCGGTGAGCGTACCCCGGGTTTCGCGGATTTCCTCCGCCGACAGTTCGCAGACGTAGGCCGCCCCCTTCTCGATCAGCTTCACAGCGAATTCGTACAACCGCTCGAAGTAATCTGAGGTGTGGAACAGGTTGTTTCCCCAATCGAATCCCAGCCAGCGGACGTCCTGCTGGATGGCCTCCGCGTATTCGGTGTCCTCGGTGAGCGGGTTGGTGTCGTCGAAGCGCAGGTGACACACCCCGCCGTAATCTTGCGCCAGGCCGAAGTTGAGGCAGATCGACTTGGCGTGCCCGATGTGCAGGTAGCCGTTGGGCTCCGGGGGAAAGCGGGTGACGAGCCGCCCCGTAGTGCCGCCTTTCGCACCGTCTTTTGCGGTGCCGCCTTCCGGGCTGCCGTCATCGGCGCTGTCTTCTGCGCTGTCTTCTGCGCTGCCCGCAGACAGATCGGCCGCCAGATCGGCAGCGACGATGGAACGGATGAAATTGCCTGGACTTGCGGGGTCGCTCATGGGCCTCCTTGCCGGAATTGCGGGGCGGAATTTCGGGAGAGCGCGAGACGAAGTATCGCTGTGGGGTGCGCCTCTGGAAAATCTACCATCAACACAGGGTTATGGGAACGGGGGGGAAAACAGAACAACCGCATTCCGGTCACCCTACGATGCCTTGGCTACCACCTTGCTGAAGGTCAGCTTGCCGTCCTTTACGTCCACTCGCACATTGCTTCCTTCGGGAATCTCCCCGGAAACCATGGACTTGCCGAGGGGGTTGGCCAGTTCGCGCTGGATGGCCCGCTTGAGGGGCCGCGCGCCGTAGGCCGGGTCGTAGCCCTTTTCCGCCAGGAAGGTGCGGGCCGCGGCGGTCAGTTCCAAAGTGATGCGCCGCTCGGCCAGCCGCGCCACCAGGGTGCGCAGCTGGATGTCCACGATCCCGGCGATCTGTTCGGGCTGGAGAGCGTGGAAGACCACCAGGTCGTCCAGGCGGTTGATGAACTCGGGGCGGAAATGGCGGTGCGCCTCCGCGATCACCTGTTCCACCATTTCCTCATGGCGGGCCTCCTGCCCCTGAAATTCCAGGATGTGATGACTGCCCAGGTTGGAGGTCATCAGAATCACGGTGTTCTTGAAGTCCACCGTGTGCCCCTGGGAGTCGGTGAGGCGCCCGTCGTCGAGGATCTGCAGGAGCAGGTTGAATACGTCCGGGTGCGCCTTTTCGATCTCGTCGAAGAGCACCACGGAGAACGGCCTGCGGCGGACGGCCTCGGTAAGCTGGCCGCCTTCCTCATGGCCCACGTAGCCGGGAGGCGCGCCGATCATCCGTGCCACGGCGTGCTTTTCCATGTACTCCGACATGTCGATGCGCACCAGGTTGTTCTCGTCGTCGAAGAGGAACTCGGCCAGGGAGCGGGCCAGCTCGGTCTTGCCCACCCCGGTGGGCCCCAGGAAGAGGAAGCTCCCGATGGGCCGGTTGGGATCGCCGATGCCCGCCCGCGCCCGCAGCACCGCATCGGCGACGGCCTGCACGGCCTCGTCCTGCCCCACCACGCGCTTGTGCAGTTCTTCCTCCAGCCGCAGCAGCTTCCGGGTTTCGCTTTCCCCCAGCTTGGCCACGGGAATGCCGGTCCAGCGGGCCACCACCTCGGCGATATCGTCCTCGGTGACCTCCTCGTTGAGCAGCGCGGAGCGCGCTCCACCATTCGCACCGCTGGAATCTTTCTCACCGGCTTCCCGGGATGCCTCATCCTCCGCCGACCGTTTCTCCAAATCGGCCAGGGTGCCGTAGCGCAGTTCCGCCACCTTGCTCAGGTCGTACTCGCGCTCGGCCACCTCGATGGCGCGCTTGGTTTCCTCGATCTGTTTTTTGATTTCCCGTTTTTCCGCGATGGCGGCTTTTTCCGTATCCCATTGCGCCTTGAAGGCCGAGAGCCGTTCCTGCTGGTCGGCCAGTTCCTTTTCCAGCCGCTCCAGGCGGTCCCGCGAGGCGGCGTCGGTCTCCTTGAGCAGGGACTGTTTTTCGATCTCCAGTTGCATCACCCTGCGGGACAGCTCGTCCATTTCCGCCGGCATGGAGTCGATTTCGGTGCGCAGCTTGGCGGCCGCCTCGTCCATCAGATCGATGGCCTTGTCGGGCAGGTAGCGTTCCGCGATGTAACGGTGGGAGAGCATGGCGGCGGCCACCAGGGCGGTGTCCTTGATGCGCACCCCGTGGTGTACCTCGTAGCGGTCCTTGAGGCCGCGCAGGATGGAGATGGTGTCGGGAACGTCGGGCTGGTCCACCAGCACCTGCTGGAAGCGCCGTTCCAGGGCGCCGTCCTTTTCGATGTTCTTCCGGTATTCGTCCAGGGTAGTGGCGCCGATACAGTGCAGTTCGCCCCGGGCCAGCATCGGCTTGAGCAGGTTGCCGGCGTCCATGGCCCCTTCCGCCTTGCCGGCGCCCACCACGTTGTGCAGTTCGTCGATGAACAGGATCACGGTGCCGGCGGAATCGTGCACCTCGGCCAGCACGGCCTTGAGGCGCTCCTCGAACTCCCCGCGGTACTTGGCCCCGGCGATCAGCGCACCCAGATCGAGGGAGATAATGCGCTTGTCCTGCAAGCCCTCGGGCACGTCTCCGCTCACCACGCGCTGGGCCAGCCCTTCCACGATGGCGGTCTTGCCCACGCCGGGCTCCCCGATCAGCACGGGATTGTTCTTGGTGCGGCGGCTGAGCACCTGCACCACCCGCCGGATTTCCTCGTCCCGCCCGATCACCGGGTCCAGCTTGCCCTCGCCGGCCATGGCGGTCAGATCGCGGCCGTACTTCTCCAACGCCTCGTAGGCCTCCTCCGGGTTGGGTGTGGTGATGCGCTGGTTGCCGCGGATGGAGCGCACCGTTTCCAGCACCGCCTCGCGGGTCAGCCCCGATTCCCGCAGGTACTTCTCCGCCGGGCCGTGCTTGTCCCCCTTGTCCGGAGACAACAGCGCCAGCAGCAAATGTTCCGTGGAGATGTACTCGTCCCCGAACCCGCCTGCCTCGGCTTCCGCCTGGGCCAGCACCTCGTTGAAGCCGATGGAGGCCGCCAGTTGCCGCCCCCCGCCGCTCACCCGGGGCTGCTTTTCCAACAGGGCCCGCGCCCCGGAAATGAGCGCGTTGACATTGAAGCCCATTTTTTCCAGCACCCTGGGCACCACCCCCTCGCTCTGTTCGGCCAGGGCCAGCAACAAATGGAGTGTGGTCAACTCCCCATGCTGTAAGCGTACAGCCAGGGAATGCGCGCCCTGCAGCGCCGCGTTGGCTTTCTCGGTGAATTGGTCGATCTGCATGTCTACCTGCCCTTTGCGTGGGCTGCGGAACCGCTCCGGCCGTCTGGAATCGTGATTCCGTTGCTGGTTGGCGGTTGGCCCTTGGTGGTTGCCGGTGGAACGAGTCTATCCCTTTCAACGCAGGAAAGTCCTGCCCGTCCCTGCATCAACCGCTTCGTTTTTTGCCTTGTTAGCAATCATATTATAAGAGTGCTAACAAGGCAATTGAAATCGTTCCTATCCGCGGGTGCGCAGGGCCGGAGAAGGCCGGAACCGATGGCGAAACTACAGAAAACCACAGAAAATTTGCGGTGCTTGACCCGCCACCCATGGCGATTGCGCCCCCGGCCCCCAGCTTGCATTGATCCCTGTATCGGGGCCAACGCCCCCCGGAAAACCACGCCTGATCCCAGGCTCCACTTCGGCCCGGCCATGATGCGCCGGGAGCACACCTGCACAGGGAGGTAGCAGCATGCAAATCGACGAGCGGCAAGCCAAACGGCTGCACTATGACGTGATGGGAATCGCCCTGGCCATCCGTGGCCACATGGGAGAAGACGCCCTGTTCCGCGAGCTGGACCGCGCCATTTCGGCCCTGAATTGGCGCAAGATGGCCATCGTGCAGCGTTCCTTCGATCTGCTTTCGGAAGAACGGCAGCGGCATATCCTCAACGAGGGCGCCGATCATGACGAGGTCGCCGGCTCCATTGCCCTCTTCGAGCGCAACATGCGCACGATGATTCCCGCCGCCGTACCCAAAAGCGCGTAGGATGCGCAGGGCGCATGCCGTCCGGCCCGGGTTTCCCCGCCGGGTCCGGCGACCTCTGTTTCCGCCCGTACTTCCCCGTTTGCGCAGAACACCCAGCCCAGCCTGACAGGACTCTCCCCCGCCGTCCGGATCCCCTCCCGCTTTGACTCCCCCGCCCCGAGAAGCTATGGATGTTCCTATTCATCGTTCGGGCGCTTTTCGCCCGCTTATCCGCATCGGGAGGGAGCATGCAGACCTATCATGGAAGTTGCCATTGCGGGGCCGTGCGCTTCGAGGCGGATGTGGAAGGGGGCATCGGCAGGGTGACCCGCTGCAATTGCTCCATCTGCCGCAAGAAGGGCGCACTCATGTTGCGGGTGCGTCCGGATAACTTCCGGCTGCTGGCGGGGGAGGAGGCCCTGACCCTGTACCAGTTCAACAAGAAGATCGCCAGGCACCTCTTTTGCGCCACCTGCGGCGTTCACGCCTTTCACCGGCCCCGGGCGGCCCCCGAATACTACACCGTCAACGTCAACTGCCTGGACGACTTCGACCTGGACGCGGAAGCGCCGGAATACTTCCAGTTCGATGGGCAGAACTTCGAAGCGGCCGAGGAGGAACTCAACAAGAGTCTGGGAAGCAAGTGAAAGCGGGCCAGTTTCCTATTCGAAATTTGGCCTGAGAGACATTCAATTCACACAGGGAGATACATTATGGGAGACATCGTGCAATTCGACTGTCCCGGCGGCGGAAGCGCCTCGGGATACCTGGCCACACCGGCGGCCGGAGACGACGCACCGGGCCTGATCGTGATCCAGGAGTGGTGGGGCATGAACGAGCAGATCAAGAAGGTGGCCGACCGCTATGCCGGCGAGGGCTACCGCGCCCTGGTGCCCGACCTGTACAAGGGCCGCGTCACCCAGGACCCGGACGAAGCCAACCATCTCATGACCGGTCTGGACTGGGTGGGCGCCACCGAGCAGGACATCGGCGGCGCGGTGCGGTACCTCAAGGCCGGCGGCCGCAAGGTGGGCGTGTTGGGATTCTGCATGGGCGGCGCGCTGACCATCCTCGCCGGGGTCAAGGTGCCCGAGGCCGATGCCGGCGTGTGCTTCTACGGCATTCCCCCGGGCGAGGCGGCCGACCCCAAGGACCTCGGCTTTCCCTTGCAGGCCCACTTCGCCATCCAGGACGACTGGTGCACGCCGGCGGCGGTGGACGCCTTCGAGGCCGCCCTGAAGGCAGGAGGTGTTTCCTGCGAGTTGTACCGCTACGAGGCCCAGCATGCCTTCTTCAACGAGGAGCGTCCCGATGTCTACGACGCGGGCGCGGCCAAGGATTCCTGGGAGCGTTCCCTGGTCTTCCTCAAGGCCAACCTGTAACGATCGGTCCGCGCGCGTGTAAGAGGGGGGAGCGATTTCCTCCCTCCGGCGCCCGAATACGCAACCCATCGTCACCACCTCCATCCAAGGGAGTGCCATGTCCATCGAACGCATCGACACAAGCAGCCGCATGAGCCAGATGGTTGTCCACGGGGACACCGTTTACCTGGCCGGACAGGTGGCCGCCGACTCCAACGCCGATATCAAAGGCCAGACCCAATCCGTGCTGGATAAGATCGACGCCCTGCTCGCCAAGGCCGGCACGGACAAGTCCAAGCTACTCTCCACCGTGATCTACCTGGCCGACATGCGCCACTTCCCGCAAATGAACGAGGTCTGGGACGCCTGGGTGGATACCGGCAATTCCCCGGCCCGGGCCACCGTCAACGCTCTGCTGGCCACCCCGGACTACGTGGTGGAAATCATGGTGGTCGCCGCCAAATAGGGGAACTGCACGAACTGCTTTGGAACCGCAGATGAACCCTTCGACGGGCTCAGGACAAGGCGCGGATGGATTCGCGAACCGCAACTGCGGCCTTACCCTGTCTCCTCCCTGCCGCGTCCTGGGCCTATCGAAAGGCCGAGCAGGGTGGGGAACTGCAACGGCAACAGCCGATGAACGCAGATCAACGCCGATGCGGATTGGGTTCGATTCGTAGTCCGGGGGGAAACCTCACCCCCGCCGCCTGACGGCGGCACCCCCTCTCCAAGGGGAGAGGGGAAAACTGCGACAACCGCTTTCGGGGAATTGGGTTCGTTTCGCAATAATTTTATCTTGAATTTTTATTCTATGATATCAGTATATTATGTCATTTCAGATCGCATTTGTCCAGGGAAATATTAGAGGTTGAAGTTCGCAGTTGTGATTCGTTTTTCCCCTCTCCACGTTTGTGGAGAGGGTCGCCGCCGGCAGGCGGCGGGGTGAGGCTCGCAGTTCCAATCTCCGCAATCCGCGAATGGCCCTAGATTTTCATCCACGTTCATCAGCGTCCATCGGCGGTTCCCCTTGCTTTTGCTGTTCGCAGTTCATTGCGTCTTTGCGCGAGCAGTTTGCTTTTTCGCGGTACCTTGCCCTTTACGCAGTTGTTGTTGCAGTTACAGTCCCTCCCCCTGGCCGGGCGCTTGCATTCCAAAACATATCAACATATACTGCTACATTGATATGAACAGGATCAACCATGCTTGAACTCGCTAATTCAATGAAGCTGTTGGGAGACGACACCCGTTTGAGGATCATGCGCCTGATCGCCCGGGAGCCCCTCAACGTGAGCGAGATCACTTCCATCCTGGGGCTGGCGCAGTCGGGCATTTCCCGCCACCTGAGCCTGTTGCGCAAGGCCGGGCTGGTGGAGGAACGCCGGGAGGGCGTATGGACCTACTACCAGATTCCGGCGGGTCTGCACCTGGACGGCGCCCGGCACGGAGGAGGTGCCGCAAAGAGTGGAATGCCCAACGGCAACGGCGTTCCCGAGGGCGCGCTGGGCGCGGTGTGGGAATTCGTGCGGGGAGAACTGACATCCGCCAACGACCCCCACAACGACCTGGCGCGGCTGGCGGAATTGCTGCGGCAACGGGAGAACTTCGGCGGCGGGCTCAGCGAGAAGCTGCTGGAACCGGGACAATCCTGGTTCGCCTGGTCGAGAGCCCTGCACTTCATGCTGCCCCGGATGGACGCCATCGACCTGGGTTGCGGGGACGGCACGATCACGGTGGAGATCAGCCGCTTCGCCAACCGGGTGGTGGGTATCGATTCCAACCCGCACGCCATTGCGGCCGCCCGCAAGCGCGCCGAGCGCGAGCGCCGCAGCAACGTGGAATTCCGGGAGGATCACATCGAGCGCCTCCGCGAACCTGCTTCCTCCTACGATCTGGTGGTGTTCTCCCAATCCCTGCATCACATGGAAACGCCGGAGACCGCCCTGGCCCTTGGCCACCGGCTGCTCCGCCCGGGCGGGCGGTTGCTGATGGTGGACCTGGCCCCCCACACCCAGGAATGGGTGTTGGACAAGCTGGGTCACCGGCACCTGGGATTTGCCCCGGAGCGGGTGCGGGAGATGCTGCTGGACGCGGGACTGGAAGACGTGGTGTTGGAGGAGGTCCACCAGCGGCGGGGCGAGGTGTTCCGCGTTCTCATCGCCAGCGGCCTCAAGGGAGATTCCGCACGGAGAATATGACCGGGAGGATAGCGGGAACCCGCACCCTCTCGATTCATTGAACCCGGGAAACGCACCCCAACATCGAAACCGAGCCAATCCTACCATGGAGCCGAATCCGTTGAACGACCCGCAAGACAATCCACGAACCGCGGCCCTCAATGCAGCGCTGCGGGACCGCATCCTGGTGCTGGACGGAGCCACCGGCACCTGGCTTCAGGACAAGAACCTGGGGCCGGAGGATTACGGGGGAGAGGCCTACGAGGGGTGCATCGATCATCTGGTGCTGACCCGTCCGGACGTGGTGAGCGAGATGCACGAGTCCTACCTGCGGGCCGGGGCGGACATCATCGAGACCAACACCTTTGGCGCCACGCCGCTGGTGCTGGGAGAATTCGGCTTGGAAGCCAAGGCGCGGGAACTGAACCGGCGCGCGGCGGAACTGGCCCGCGCGGCCGCGGCCCGCCACGACACCCCCGGGAAACCGCGCTTCGTGGCCGGTTCCATGGGCCCCACCACCAAGGCCATCTCCGTCACCGGGGGCATTACATTCCAGGAACTGGAGGAACACTTCCATCAACAGGCGTTGGGACTGACCGAGGGTGGCGCGGACTATCTGCTGGTGGAAACCTGCCAGGACACCCGCAACGTCAAGGCGGCCCTGCTGGGCATCCACCGGGCCTGCGATGTGCTGGGAAAACGGATTCCCGTGGCTGTGTCCTGCACCATCGAGTCCATGGGCACTATGCTGGCCGGGCAGGGGGTGGAAGCTTTCTATACCAGCATCATGCACGAGGAACTGCTCTACGTGGGGCTCAACTGCGCCACCGGGCCCTCGTTCATGACCGACCATCTGCGTTCCCTGGCCGAACTGGCCCACCATCCCGTGGCGGTGATGCCCAACGCCGGGCTGCCGGACGAGGATGGGCTGTACCTGGAAACGCCTCAGATGATGAGCGCGGTCTTCGAGCGGTTCATGGAAAAGGGCTGGGTGAACCTGATCGGCGGATGCTGCGGCACGGCCCAGGCCCACACCAAGGTCTTCTCCGCCCTGGCGGCGGAACATTCCCCCCGCATCGTACTTAATGCAACCGTCCCTGAAACAGCCGTCCCGGAAAAATCCGCACCTAAAACACCGAAACCGCCGAAACCACCGAAGCCGCTGACCGCGGGTTCCGAAACAGCGCGCTGGTTCGTATCGGGAATCGACGCCCTGGAACTAACCGCCGAGATGCGTCCGGTGATCGTGGGGGAGCGCACCAACGCCGTGGGGAGCAGGCTCTTCCGGCGCCTGATCGAGGAGGAGAAGTTCGAGGAGGCCAGCGACATCGCACGGCGGCAGGTGAACGGCGGCGCCCAGGTCATCGACATCAATCTGGCCAACCCGGACCGCGACGAGATAGCAGACGTGCACCGCTTCATGGATCAGGTGATCCGCAAAGTCAAGGCGCCGCTGATGATCGACTCCACCGATGCCGCAGCCATCGAGGCCGCGCTGCCCTATTGCCAGGGGCGCACCATCATCAATTCCATCAACCTGGAGGATGGGGAGGAGCGCTTCCAGGCCATGGTGCCCCTGGTGCTAAAGTTCGGGGCGGCGGTGGTGGTGGGCACCATCGACGAAGACCCGGAACAGGGGATGGCGGTGACCCGGCAGCGCAAGCTGGAGATCGCCCAGCGCTCCCATGACCTGCTGACCGGAAAGTACGGGCTGCAACCCACCGATCTGATCTTCGATCCTCTGGTCTTTCCCTGCGCCACAGGGGATGAGAATTATGCCGGTTCCGCGGTGGAGACCATCGAGGGCGTGCGGATGATTTCCCAGGCCTTTCCCCAATGCAAAACGGTGCTGGGGATCAGCAACGTATCCTTCGGCCTCCCCCCTGCGGGCCGGGAGGTGCTCAACGCGGTGTTTCTCTACCACTGTGTGCGGGCGGGGCTGGACCTGGCTATCGTCAATTCGGAAAAACTGCAACGCTACGCCTCCATTCCGGACGAGGAGAAACGGCTCGCCGACGCCCTGCTCTTCGAGGGGGGCGAGGAAGACATCGCCGCCTTCGCCGATCACTTCCGCGGCAAGGCCCCGGTGGAGGCCCAGCCCCGAGAGCAGTTGCCGCTGAAGGAACGGCTGTCCCGCTACATCGTGGAAGGCTCCAAGGACGGCCTGGTGCCCGACCTGGAGGAAGCCCGCGCCGAGGACACCCCCATGGACATCATCAACGGGCCGCTGATGGAAGGCATGGCCGAGGTGGGGCGCCTCTTCAACGACAACAAGCTGATCGTCGCCGAGGTGTTGCAAAGCGCGGAGGCCATGAAGGCCGCCGTGACCCATCTGGAACAGTTCATGGAGACAAGCGAAGCCACCCAAAAAGGCTCCATTGTGCTGGCCACCGTCAAGGGAGACGTACACGACATAGGCAAGAACCTGGTGGACATCATCCTTTCCAACAACGGCTACAAGGTGATCAACCTGGGCATCAAATGCCCCCCGGAAACCCTTATCGCCGCCTGCCGCGAGCATCAGCCGGACATGATCGGGCTCTCGGGACTGTTGGTGAAATCCGCCCAGCAGATGGTGACCACCGCCGATGACCTGAGCAGCGCCGGTATCGCCACTCCGATCCTGGTGGGGGGCGCGGCGCTCTCCCGCAAGTTTACCCGCAAGCGCATCGCACCGGTTTACGGAGGGCTGGTTGCCTACGCCAACGACGCCATGAACGGGCTGGAACTGGCCAACACCATCGGCGATCCCAACAAACGCAAGCAGTTGGAACTGCAATTGGCCCGGGAAGCGGAAGCCATCGCATCCGCCGCGCCCCGGGAAAAAGTAGCCGTGGCCGCCTCCAGCGAGCGTTCCTCGCGGGTGACCGTGGACCTGCCCATTCCCGCCATCGACAATTTGGATCTGCACGCCTATCCCGGCCTGAACCTGGACGAGGTGTGGCAGTACCTCAATCCCCAGATGCTCTACGGCAAGCACCTGGGCCTGCGGGGCAACGCGCGCTCCCTGCTGGAAAAGCGCGATCCCAAGATCATGGAACTGAAGGCGGTGGTGGAACAGGTACAACAGGAATGCCGCGAGGGGGCCATGCAGGCCCGGGCCCAGTGGCGGTTCTTCCCGGCTACTTCGGAAGGCAACCGGCTGCTCCTGCATTCCTCCAATGGAACCGGGACGGTGGAAAGCTTCGATTTTCCGCGTCAGGCCAAAGCCGATGGGCTGGCCTTGCCGGACTACGTGCTGCCCCCGGACGAAGGAATATTCGATCATGTGGTGATGTTCGTCACCACGGCGGGCGAAGGCATCCGGGAACGGGCGGAGGATCTGAAGAACCGGGGAGAGTACCTGCGCAGCCATGTCTTGCAGGCCCTGGCCCTGGAAACCGCCGAAGCCGCCGCCGAATGGATCCACACCACCCTGCGCACCCTGTGGGGATTCCCGGATCCCCCCGACATGACGATGGTGCAGCGCTTTCAGGCCAAGTACCGCGGCAAGCGCTATTCGTTCGGCTACCCGGCCTGCCCCAACCTGGAGGACCAGGAAAAGCTCTTCCGGCTGCTGGACCCGGGCCGAATCGGCGTGAGCCTGACGGAGGGGTTCATGATGGAGCCCGAGGCCTCGGTTTCCGCCCTGGTCTTTCACCATCCCGATGCCGTCTACTTCTCGGCGGGTGGGGACCCTGCGGAGAAGTAGGAAGCAGGAAATAGGAAATATCACCCACTCCGCGGCCTGGGGGGTGCATTCCGGTGTCATCCCGCCGGCCTGCGATCCAACGCCCAATCCCAGGAGCCAAACATGCTGTTCGGAAGGGACCCCCGCAAAAAAGCCGTCCTCGAACTGGCGATGAAGCAGGTGGAGAGGATTCTCAAGGAGATGCAAAAAGACGGGATGGACCTCACCCTGCTCAAGTTGAAGAAATACCAGAAAACCCACTACACCAGTTGCGCTTGTTCCAAATGCGTGGAGGCCAAGCGCAGCAAGGACCCCCACAAGCGGGGCCTGCTGGAAGAAGGCTACAAGGTTTACCTGGACGTTGGCGAGGGGGAGGGGGGAGCCCGGGAGGGCGAATAGGCCCCGGGGCCCTGCGGAGAGAGAGGCCCGGAACAAGGCTTGGAGATGGGCGGTGT
>CAZOXD010000003.1:27194-30415 GCA_964583525.1 uncultured Pseudomonadota bacterium | reverse complement strand
CTGCTGCCCGATGGAAAGAATGTTGCTGATCAGCCAGTACAACACCAGGCCGGACGGAAATGTGACCATGAAGGCAAAGAACATCACGGGCATCCACACCATAATTTTTGCCATGTTCGGATCCAGCGAGGTGGGCATCAGCTTTTGCTGAACGAACATCGAGATGCACATCAACACCGGAAATACGAACAGCCCATCCATGGCGGACAGATCGTAGACCCACAGGATGAAGGGGGCGTGGCGGAGCTCGATGGCGACGATCAAGGCGCTGTAGAGCGAAAGGAACACGGGAATCTGCAGCAACATCGGCAGGCAGCCGCCAATGGGGTTGATTTTGTGCTTCTTGTACAATCCCATCATTTCCTTGGAAAACCGATCCTTTTCGTCCTTGTATTTCTCCTTGAGCACTTTAATGCGCGGTTGCAGTTTCGACATCCGCTTCATGCTCAATGAACCCTTGTAGGTAAAGGGAAATATCGCGATGCGCACCATCACGGTGAGGAGGATGATGGCCACGCCATAATTCCCCGTGTAGGAATAAAGCCAGCGCAGCAACGACAGCATGGGCCATGCCAACAGATCCAGCTTGAGGAAATTGCCCACGGCGGGAAGCACCAGGGCTTCTTCCAGGTGATTTCCGAACTTTTCCAAATCGGAAAGGCTTTTTGGGCCCATGTAGACCTTGAACTCCCCCTGCACCATTTGTCCGGGCGGAATGGCCGTCTGGGGCAGTTCCATCCCGAAATTGGCGATCCAGGTTTCATCGCCTCCTTCCAATTGCCGGGAACTGTAGAAGCCGTGGCTGATGGTGCTCAGGTTGCTGACCGCCGATAGAAAGTAGGTTTCGGCGATTCCCATCCATTGTGGCTTGACGACCTGGAGCGAGTCTCCCAAATCGTCTGCATCTTCGGTTTCCACGTCATCGTCCTCCATCCAGATGGGGCCCAGATGCGTGCCGAAGCCAACATTGGCGTAGGCGCCCTCCGGCCCCTCCCCGAAAAGGGGCGCGACGCGCAGGATGCGCGGGCCCGTTCCGTAATTGATGACATTGATCCGGAAATCGAATTGGTAGGAATCCGGGTGAAAGACGAATGTTTTTTGCAGGGTCAGGCCGGATTTGTCTTTGGCTTTGAGGATCAGCGTTTGCAGTCCGCTGTCCCCTTTCATCAGGGTGATGGAATCGCGGTTGGTGTCGAAAACCATTCCGCCGAACCGCCGGGACAGTGCATCCTCACCCACGAACCACACCGAAAAGGGCGAAACTCCGGATTGCGGAGGCGATACCATTTCCACCAATTCCCCGGGAATCACCTCTATCTTGCTTAAGACCCTGCGCAATAAAGGAACGGACTGCAAGAAGGGCAGCAGGTCCCCCCAGCCAATGCTTTCCTTGCCCACCTCGTAGTCGTGGAGTGTAAAGCTGACCAGTTTTCCGCCCCGGGTATCGAATTTGGCGGTGTAGAGAGAGGTTTCCACCCGGACGATTTTCGCCACTTTCACTTCCGCGGTCTGGGTATCGGGTGCGGGCATTGCCGCGATGGACGAACCGGGAGCCGGCGCCGTTTGGGCCTGGCCCAAATTCACCGCCGGGGGAACGCCCGGCGCCTTTACCCGGGGCTGCGTCTGCTCCGCCGGGGCTTTGGGCTGGGGCTTCTCCTGTTTCGGAGGGGGGAACATCAGGTAATATCCGGTCAACACCAACATCGAGAGGGCGATGGCCATCAGTAAGTTCTTATCCATGGCGTTTTACAGTGGCTGCTTTCCACGCTCCCACGATGATGATTGCGAGGCAGGTTTTCTTCTCATGTGCTCCGGCACCAGGTCGACCCCGCCGGGATGGAAGGGATGGCACTTCAACAACCGCACGGCGGTCAACCGGACGCCTGCCAGGGGTCCATGGCGGCGCAGGGCGTCCACCGCGTAGGCGGAACAGGAGGGATAAAACCGGCAGGAGGGGATAAGCAGGGGAGAGAGCAGCAATCGATACCCCTGTACCATTCCTATCAGCAGGCTACCGGCGACCCGGGTCACCAGTCCCAATCCGTGAAATGCGATTGAATAAATTGCGGATTTCCTGATCAACGGTCGAAAAGCCGATGGGCCCCTTCGGGCGGGTGGTCAAAAACAGGCAGACGTCGTGCGGGACAGTCAGCTTGGCGCGATTGAGCCGAATCGCCTCCCGCACCACTCGCTTGATCCGGTTCCGTTCCGGCGCAATTCCCACCGATTTCCTGACGGAAATCATGAAGCGGGATTCCAATCCATCCGCGGGGAGCACCTTCGCCTGCAACACGCCCAAGCGGAGATGACGCCCCTGCCGGAAGACCCGGTCCACATCACTTTTGTTGTGGAGGCGGGAGGATTTTGGGAATCCAAGGGGTTTGGACATATCCCCTGGCAAGATTGCCTAGGCCGCCAAACGGCGCCGGCCTTTCATGCGCCGTCTTTTCAACACCCGGCGTCCTGCCTTGGTCTTCATGCGGTGGCGAAAGCCGTGTTTTTTCTTTCGTTTCCGGTTGTTCGGCTGAAATGTTCTCTTCATATCGGCTTGCGGTCCCGCGATTTTGGTTCATGATTCGGATCGAAACTCAACTTAATATTCGGTCATATTTCGCCGATGTTGTCAATTGCTGAATTTTGCCGGTAATGGGTCAGGATGAATTTCCTAGCGAAAAAATACACATGTCATGCTGAGTGCAGCAAAGCATCTCATGGTTTGGGGCCGCAGATCCTTCACTCCGTTCAGGGTGACGGATGCAAAAATGAGTCAATCTCATTTTCCGGCCGTCCCCGCCCATTTGGAAAAAAATACAAGGCAGAAAGGGAATACTGGCATTCCGCAATCCGTACATGCGTGGAACATCACTGTGGCAAGACAACCGCCTTCCCGGAATAATTTCCGGTCATCAACCTTAGCAAGAAGCTGTTTCGTCAATGGGGCGGGTTGCCATGAATAGGGAGCCCTCCCTCCCGCGGGCAGGGACGCCAGGGATGCCAACGCCATGATTGTTTTTTTCCGATCGGATGATCCCATGAAAATTTTAAGAATGCGGTTCCCATGAGAGGTGCGGGGGAGGCTCTTAATTTCCCATGCGAATTGGGGTACCATCAGGCCAGCGGAGAGAGGGCGGACGGGTTCCTCACCGGAAATTGAACGGAACGTGGCGGACTCGGCTCTACTCGAATCAATCATGCGCGGCGGGGGATCTTCCCCGGAAAAA
>CAZOXD010000003.1:16100-27094 GCA_964583525.1 uncultured Pseudomonadota bacterium | reverse complement strand
ACCGGCGCCTGGCGGATCACTTTTCGCTTTGAGGGCGGAAATGCCTTCGACGTGAATTACCTGCAATATCTATTGACGGGTAAGTATCATGGCAATGCACAACCCCCCCCACCCGGGGGGAATTTTGCGGAGACAGTACTTGGAACCTCTGGGGCTGAGTGTCACCGCAACGGCAATGGCGTTGAAGGTGTCACGGAAGCAGCTTTCTCAGTTGTTGAACGAGCGGGCCGGGATCAGCCCGGAAATGGCGATCAAGCTGAGTCTGGCGTTTTCCACAACACCGGAATTCTGGATCAATTTGCAGCGCAACCGGGACCTTTGGCTGGCTCGGCAGTCATTCGATAAATCCATTCCACGGCTCTATAAAAAGAAAGCATCGACGGGCTAACGGCTCCCATTCTCATTCATGGGATCATTCGAAGGCACCTGCCCGTACTTTCCGGCAATCCTCATCCCACGTTCCACGACAACAATTTACCCGTGGAGAACCGGATTCCGGGTTGGCCTTACGGAGATTTCTTCACCCTCACCGGCTGACCGGTTGCAGCATTGAGCAGGGTCATTCCCGCCCCTCTTCACCCAGCAACGCCAGCGCCTGTTCCACAACCTCCCCTGGTGGAAGATTTTCGAGGCAATTCAGGTGGCCCAGGGGACAGGCGCGCTTGTAGCAGGGCGAACAGGGCTCGTTGCGGGTGATCACCCGCGCCCGGGGATTGAGGGGGGCGGTCCACAGAGGGTTGGTGGATCCGAACAGGGCCACCTGGGGACGGCCCAGGGCGGCCGCCAGGTGCATGGCTCCCGAATCGTTGCTGATTACCAACCTCGCTTCGGCAAGCAGAGCCGTCAGAGAGACCAGATCGGTCTTTCCACAAAGATTGACAGAGCTTGTTACGCCCTGCGGGTCTTTCACTCCCTCCAGGATTTTATCCCCCAGATCGCGGTCCTTTTCCAGCCCGGCCACCACCACCCTCCACCCCAAATTGTGGAGTTCCGCCGCCGCCGCCGCATAATGCCGGACAGGCCATTGCTTGGCGGGTCCGTATTCCGCCCCGGGGGCGATCACCACGTAGGGAGGGCCCTCGGCTTCCCGGGGGCGGTGCCGCTCGATCCAGCCGGGGAGCAGGGGCAGGGACGCTGGGGGCAGTTGCTCATCCAGGATTCCCCAGGGCCGAAGCAGTTCCATGTATTCGCGCAACAGATGCACCGAGCGCGGCGTTGCGGATGGGTTTAGCGCGGGGGAAAGCAGCCAGCCGCGGAACTGGCCCCGGGTTCCCAGGCGGTGGGGCGCCCCGCTTCGCCAGGCCATCCAGGCCGCCGAGAAGCTGGGGGGGAGCACGAAGAAATGGCTGTATCCCCGCCCGCGCAGGGAGCGCCCGAAGGCCCCCGCGCGGATGCGGGCCCGGTCGAAAGTGAGAATCTTCCCGCGATGGGGGAGGGGCAACACATCGAACCCGGCCCGCACGATCAGGTCCACCCGGGCTTGCGGAAACCGCTGGAGCACGGTCCCGATAAAGGCCGTGCAGATCAGCAGATCCCCCAGCCAGTTGGGGGTGCGGATCACGATGGAGGAGGGTTCACCGCCCGGGGGATTCCCAGCGGTGGCGCGCTCCCGGGCGAATTCATTGCCAATTGGCATCGGCCCCCTTACTCTACTGGGAAACGTGGTTGGGTTCGGTGCTTTCGGTGGATTCTGCGGCTCCGGTGGCCCCGGCGCCACCGGCGCCCCCGAGGCGATGTGCCGGGATGCCCCGCCACCCCGCCACTCCACCACCGACAGATCGGCATTTTCCAAGAGCGCACCCCGCAATGGTACGAATCAATAAAGTTTATACGCGCACGGGAGACCGAGGCAACACGTCACTGGTGGGCGGACGAAGCGTGGGCAAGGACGATCCGCGGGTGGAATGCTTCGGCGCCGTGGATGAACTGAACTCCGTGCTCGGGATTGTGCGCTGCTTCAACGGTGAAAAGCCTTCCGATCCCCGCCGGGAGGGATTCGACGAGATTCTCGCGGCCATCCAGCAGCGTTTGTTCGACCTGGGAGCGGAATTGGCCACCCATCCCGAGGACCGTTACGAGGGTCAGATTCTGATCGGGGACCCCGACGTGAAATGGCTGGAGCAGGTGATCGATACGCTCAACGGGGAACTGGCCCCACTGAAAAGTTTCGTCCTGCCGGGCGGTGGGAGGGTGGCGGCCTTCCTCCATCAGGCCCGCACTGTCTGCCGCAGGTGCGAGCGCATCGCCGTGGCCCTCTCCCGGGAAGAGGAGGTGGGGGAAGCCGCCCTGGCCTACCTGAACCGCCTTTCCGACGCCCTGTTCGTGTTCAGCCGCTGGGTGACGGCCACCATGGGAGAGCCGGAATTCCTCTGGGAGCCCGGGCTGCCCCAGGACGATTCCTGGCGCAAGTGGTAGCGGGTCCGGGGCGCGGGCCGGATGGGCTGAAGTGATTGGAGGAGAAAGGTACTCGGGGCGGAACCGTGGATCAAAGTTCATCATCCGGATTGTCGTTGGCGGACGGCGTATTGGAAATCTTCGTGGAGACCGTGCGCAAAGTCCCGGTGTTGCAACCCTCACTCATCCGCTGGCGTTGGGACCCCGACTTCACCGCGAACAATTCATAGCGTGATTTGTACTGGGTATCGCAGGAACTCAAGAGCTTTCCGTTCTCGTCCACGCGCATGGCGACCACGGATTCCGGCTGGG
This sequence comes from uncultured Pseudomonadota bacterium, assembly GCA_964583525.1. Lineage (GTDB taxonomy): Bacteria > SAR324 > SAR324 > SAR324 > JACQKK01 > CAZOXD01. The sequence continues at coordinate 24,388 of CAZOXD010000003.1, read as the reverse complement.
TAAAGCCCTCGATGGGCATCGACTTGACCACCCGGGAGACGAAATTCTTCCAGATCGGCGCGGCGGCCTTCGATCCCGTTTCCCTCTTGCCCAGGGGAATGTTGGGATCGTCGAATCCCACATAGACTCCCGTCACCAATTGCGGGATGAATCCCATATACCAGGCGTCCGTATTTTTCTGGGTGGTGCCCGTCTTGCCGGCGGCCGGCCGGCCCAGATCCTTCATGGCCCTGTAACCCGTTCCCAACGGATGCCGCACCACGTCCCGCAGAATATCGGTGATCATGTAAGCGGTGGATTCGGAAATCACCGGCTGGCTTTCCGGGACGTTTTCATACAACACCGTGCCATTGGAATCCTCGATGCGCATGATATACACCGGCGTCACCAGTTTCCCGCCATTGGGGAACACGCTGTAGGCCCGGGTCAACTCGGACAGCTTCAGCGAATGAGTGCCCAGGGCGATGATGCTTTCCTCCGGAATGGCGGTGGAAATGCCGAACTTGCGGGCATATTCGATCACCCGCCGGGCGCCCATCTGATCCACCAGTTGCACTGTGGGCACGTTCCGGCTGCGAAAGAGAGATTCCCGCAGGCTGATCCGGCCCAGGTAGCTTCCGTCATAATTCTGGGGGCTGTGTTTTCTTCCGGTGCTGAGGGTGAACACGCGGGGCGAGTCTGTCAGGATGGTGGCGGGGGAATACCCTTCCTCCAGCGCCGCGGCATACACGATGGGCTTGAAGGAGGATCCCGGCTGGCGGACGGCCTGGGTGGCCCGGATGAATTCCGAACTCCCCTGTTCCCTTCCGAACCGCACTCCCCCCACCATGGCCAGCACTTCCCCGGTTTTGGGGTTCATGGAGTAGATCGCTCCGTTGGCGAGGGGTTCCTGGTTGAGGTCCAGCAGGTATTTTCCGCTTTCGGGGTCTTGCCCGACGATCTCCACCTGAATCCGCTTCCCCGGGGCCAGGATGTCGGCCAACGTTCGGAGGGGCAGGGATTCCTTGGTTTCCTCGTCCGGGAAGTAGAATTTCCAGGCCTCCTTGAGGATTTTCCATTCGATGATCCCCTCCTCATAGGGGGCCAGGGCGACGCGGGCGGCCTTCTTATCGACTTCCACCACGATTCCTGACAGCACCTTCCCAGTATCCAGTTCCCGCCCCGGATTGAGTTCGATCACCAACTCTTCCGAAATGCGGCCCGGTTCCTCCATTTCGATCCGGTCCTCGCTCACCCGGTAGCCCCTCCGGCGGTCCAGTTCGCGCAGCCCGGCTGCCAATTCCTCGTGGGCCGTAATTTGGTAGGTGATGTCCATCGCCGTGTAAACGTGGAGCCCGCCTTCATACAGCTTCTTGCTGCCGAATTGCTCCAGCAGTTGGCGCCGCACCAGTTCCACGTAGTAGGCCACCGCCTCGTTCCTGGGATTGGAGCGTTCGGCCAGGATGATCGGCTCGGATGCCGCCGCCATTTGCTCACTGCGGGTGATGAACCCCTCTTCGGCCATCCGGGCCAGGACGATGTTGCGCTGCTTCTTGGACAGTTGCAGGTTCCGGGTGGGCTTGAACTTGTTGGGGCTGGGCAGCAATCCCACCAACACGCCGCTTTCGGAAAGGCTCAAATCCCCCACCTTTTTGTCGAAGTAATATTCCGCTGCCGCGGAAACCCCATAGGCATCGCCGAAGTTGACCTTGTTCAGATAGAGCGTGAGGATTTTTTCCTTCGAATACCGGCCTTCGATGCTCATCGCCAGGAGGATTTCCTTGAATTTCCGCACCCAGGTCCGTTTCAGGGTGAGAAAAAATTGCCGGGCGGTCTGCTGCGTGAGCGTGCTCGCTCCCTGCTTTTTGCACCAGCAAAGCAGGTTGATCCACCCGGCCTTGAGCATCCGCAGGGGATCGATGCCGTGGTGCTCGAAAAAGCGGGTGTCCTCCTTGGCGACCAATCCGTTGATCAAATGGGGGGGCAGATCCTCGTACCCGATCAGCTTGCGGCGCTTGACGAACACTTCCTCCACCAACTGGCCCTGCCGGTCGTAGATCTTGCTGGGCAGGCTGTATTCCGGATTGACCAGTTCCTCCACCGTGGGCAGATCGCTGGCCAGATAGTACAAAAAGCCGCCGAACATGAGCCCGGCAACGAGCGTCATGCCAGCCCCCAGGGCAAGCACCTGCTTGAGTGCGAATCTTTGCAAATATCGCCGCATCATTCTCGTATTCCAGGCAGTAGTATTTCAGGCAATGGGCCGTACACTTCGGTTCCGATGATGGAGGATCTAGGTTTCAAAACGCTGTTCCGGGGGATTGGTCGCCTTGTTCGTTTCTCCCGGGCCATCGCCGGAATTTTCTCGTTCCCGGGTTTCTTCCCCCTCGCTCTGAAGAAGAAAATCGTGGCGATCGCTCAGAAAGCGCTCCCAATCCGGGCGGGTGTTTTTCGGGATCGATTCCAGCCCCATGGCTTCCAGATAGGCTGCCCGATCGCTGTTCACCGGGCGGGATTCGATCTCCTTCATCCGGGCGATCAGCCCCTCCATGTCCTCCGGCGGCAATCCGGGAACATCCCCCTTGCTCTCCCCGAATTTCCGCAGGGCCCCGTTGAAGACCTCACTGGCGGAAAACGTAAAGGGAAGCACCTCGCACCGGCACGACTCCTCGTGGGGAATCTCGGGTCCCTCCTTGCGGCGGAAACCCTTGCCGAATTGCACCCCATGGTCGAAGAGGCAGGCTGCGCTCATCCTGGGATGCAAATAGGCATTGACCTGAAACCCGCTGATTTTCGGCCCCGGAGTGTGCACGGCCTTGCTTCGGGTGGAACGCCGGTTGCGCAGCCGCGTGAAGATCACCAGGCCCACCAGTACGACAACGACGATCCAGATTTGGTTCATGATTCCAAGCCGGATTCAATGAGGTGCTTCCCGCCGGGTTGCCGGGTCCGGAATTCCTGCGCCGGGGTTGCGCCACAGATTCGGGATTCCGGGCCTGTCAGCCCCTCGTTCCGAACCTGGTATGAAATCCATTCTTCACCATACGCGCAGGCGGCCAGCGATATCAATGAAATCTTTACGGTAATGCCGGGCCCGGAACGATGTCTGCGAGGAGAAATCCCGGCTCGAATTTCAGGGACGCGTACCGGCGGCCCCATCCCCGGCCGGGGCCCCGATGGCGCCAGCGATCCGGGGTGGGATGTCCCCGGCGACATGATGTCCCCCGCATGTACTCGCTGCGGTATCCCGGGATTCCCTTTCCGCCTTAAACCGCTTGCCGGAAAGTGACGAGCGGGCCGATTCTCTCCGCATTGACAACCCGCCCCGGCCCCGTTAAATTTCCGGTGAAGCCGCGGGCCGCCGTGAGCCATAGTCGAGCCATTGTCAGCCTTGACTGCACAGTATGCTCAGGATGCCAACGGCTGGTTTCAGGCCTTCCTTCCCTTCCGCGTTCTCCTGCCCGGGCACCGGGCGGGCAGGAGGACGCGGGGAATTCCACCATCCAACCGGAGCGACATGTCCGCAGCCGAAAAATCCGGGAACGGTTCCAACTCCATCGCGAAACTATATCGTCACCAGCTTCCGCTCAAATACGGATGCAATCCCCATCAGGTGCCCGCCGCGGTGTACAGCGAGGGCGAAGCAGGCCTGCCCTTCCGGGTGCTGAACGGATCCCCGGGGTACATCAATCTGCTGGATGCCCTCAACGCCTGGCAACTGGTGCGCGAACTGCGCGCGGCGTTGAACCTTCCCGCCGCGGCTTCCTTCAAGCACGTCAGCCCAGCCGGGGCGGCCGTGGCCGTGCCATTGAGCGGGGAAACCCGGGCGGTGTACGAGATGCAGGATCGGGAGCTTTCTCCCCAGTCCCTGGCCTATATCCGGGCCCGGGGCGCCGATCCCATGTCCTCCTTCGGCGACTTCGCCGCCCTCAGCGACCCGGTGGACGTGGAGACCGCCGTTTTCCTGAAAAGCGAAGTCAGCGATGGCTTGATCGCTCCGGGATTTGAGGAAGGGGTGTTGGAGATCCTCCAGGCGAAGAAGGGAGGGAACTTCATCGTCCTGGAGGGAGACCCCCAATTTCAACCGCCGGACACCGAGATCAAGGAGGTGTATGGAGTTGCCTTCGAACAGCGCCGCAACGACGCCCTCTTCGACGAATCCCACCTGGCGCGGGTGGTAACGGCGGAAAAAAGCATCCCGCCGGAGGCGGTGCGGGACCTGCTGCTGGCCGCCATTGCCATCAAGTACACGCAATCCAACTCGGTGGGCTATGCCCTCGACGGCCAAATGATTGGCGTGGGCGCCGGACAGCAGAGCCGCGTGGATTGCACCAAACTGGCCGGGCGCAAGGCGGAAATCTGGTGGATGCGGCACCATCCGCGCGTCATGGACCTGCCGTTCAACGAGGGAGTCAAGCGCGTCGACCGCACCAATGCCCGGGTGCGGTTCATCGAAGGGGATTTCACGCCACCGGAATTCGACCGGTGGAGCGAACTCTTCGCTTCGCCTCCCACTTTGCTGCACGAGAAGGAAAAGCTTGATTGGATCGGCCAGTTGAAAAACGTCAGTCTGGCCTCGGATGCCTTCTTCCCGTTTCGGGACAGCATTGACCAAGCGGCAAAACGCGGCGTAACATACATCATCCAGCCTGGAGGGAGTGTGGCGGATGATGCGGTTACGGAAGCATGCAACGATTACCGTATGGCAATGGCTTTTACGGGGGTAAGATCCTTTCACCACTAGGTTTTCGGGTTCCTTGAAGGGAATCACGTATCCGTACCACCGAGCGAGTTAGAACCGGGTATTGCCAGAGGGAAGAATGGATCCAGCATCATCTTCGGAAAAACAATCCGATCCTCGGGTGATTCCCATCCGGAACGAACATTTCAGCTTCGCCAACGTGGAGGCGTGGTTGAATATCATTCGCAGCTACAAATCCCTCCATCCCCATCACCATGTGCACATCACTTATCATGGGGAATCCCTGCACAATCAGATGGCGTTGTTCAAGCTGGAACGTCCGGTCGATCCGCAGGGTTTCGAACTGGTGGTTTCCGCCGTGGACGAAAATCTGGCGGATGTTCCCAAGCTGTTCCGCCTATTGGTGGAGGGCGCGGGGAAACACCCGGAGAATTTCATCAAAAAGGATGTTCACCAGTTCCTGGATTTGTTTTAAATTCGGCAACTCCCCCGCACAACGGTGACGGGGGATGCTCTCCCGTGAGTTGATCTCGTCCGTTCACCCGCCACCGAACTCCCCGCGCATGCGAAACTGATGTCCTACCGGTTGCCACCGCCCGAGCGGAAGTCAGATTACGTCCGCGAAAAATTCGACCAGATCGCCCATTCATACGACTTGTTCAACGACCTGATTACACAGTTTCAGCATCGCCGCTGGAAACGGGTGCTGGTGGAGCGGCTCGAGATTTCCCCCGATGCCTTCGGTCTGGATTTGTGTTGCGGCACCGGCGACATTGCGGCCCGCTGCCTGGCCCGGCTATCGCCCCGGGGGGAATTGGCGGCGGTGGACTTTTCCCCCGGAATGCTGGAAATCGCCCGATCCCGCCTCTCAGCCACAAGAGAGAGAGGAGGGACGGATGCCCCCCGTCCCCTGTTGCTGGGAGGCGATGCCATGCGGCTTCCCTTTCGGGACGCAAGTTTTCACTTCATCACCATCGGATACGGATTGCGGAACGTATCCAGCCTGGAGGGGTGTCTGGAGGAATTGTGGCGGGTATTGCGCGCGGGGGGGGTGCTGGCCTCCCTCGATGTGGGAAAAGTGAGGAATCCGCTGCTGCGCCGCTGCGCCGATCTGTATATGTTCCGGATCGTCCCACTGATTGGAGGATTGTTGCAGAGGGGGCAGGATATGTACCAGTACCTCCCCCATTCCACGGTGGAATACCCGGACCAGGATTCGCTGACGGCTTTAATGGAGGGAAAGGGTTTTACGAGGGTGGAAATGATCGAATTTCTCTTCGGGGCCTCGGTGATTCACCTGGCCCGCAAGCCGGGCTAACGGCAAGACGGTTCAGTTAAGGCGGAATTACTGTGGAAAAGCCACGTCCTTCGAGACACTCGCTTCACTCGTTCCTCAGGAGCGCGGCTTTTTTCCTCGCACTTCAATACAATCCCCTGAGGAGGGCGCCTCAAGCGCCTGTCTCGAAGGGCACGGAAAAAAATATGAATTTCATGCTCCCATTCTTAACCGAACCGTATTTGGGCTAACGGGCGTTATTCCTGCCGGCAACGGGTCCGCCCTCGCGCACTACCGGCAGGATCACATTCATGCCGGGCATCATCGGCTTGTCGATGAGGGCCGGGTTTTCCCGGTAAAACAGCCACATCGGCACATTGTTGGTCTGGGCGATGTTCCAGGGGGATTGTCCGGGGCGCACCTTCACCTTGCGCATGGAGGTAATGTCGTACTCCGCAAGGAAGGTCGCCTCCCGCTCGATATGAAATCCCCACCGACGTTCACCGAAGGTATCCTTGGATACCACATGCAGGGGGATGGAAATGGTGCGTCCCGGATAGAGCCGCGCCCGGAGGGACATCTGGTTCAATCCACGCAGATCGGAGACGCTGACTTCCGCCCAGTCGGCATATTTCCCCAGGGATTCACCATAGGCGGAGATGACCTCGCCATACTTGTGTTTTGAGTTGTAGTTGACGATGCGCAGTTCCTGGAACTGCGAGGCCTGCACCTTCCCGTTGGATGGGGCCATGTTGGAAAGGGCCTTGTTGGAAAGTGCCATGGCCTTCGGGTTTCCCGACGGATCGTTGGGCACATTGCCGATACGCGCCGTCAGTACGGTCCTGGAGGGAAGCCGGGCGGCGGATTTGGCGGTTGTATTGGCTGTGGTTTTGGCCACCGGCTTCGGTTTCCGGTTGTTTGCCGAGGCCACGCTGGCCGCCTTTCTCAAGGCGGAAGGGGGCAGCTTGCCGCTCCAGGGAATCACCAGCCGCTGACCGGGATACAATTTGCTTCGCCCCGTGAGGTTGTTGGCCATGGCGATGGTTTTCCAGGGTATTCCCAGCCTTTTGCCAATCCGAAACAGGGAATCTCCCGGGGCAACCCGCACGGTGGCGGCCCGTTTCTGTTTTTTCATCCGCTGCGATTTGGGGATCGAGGCGATGAACCGTGCCGGATCGATTTTCTTGGGAATCCGCAAGGCATAACGCTTCGGAATAAATTTCGAACCGCTCCACACCGGGTATCGCAGGGCAGGATTGAGGTCCTTCAGTGCCTTGAGGGTGATTCCCAGCTTCTTGGCTACGCTCTTGGCCGTCACGTAAAAGGGCAGCGTTGCTTCCGAGAACTCCAGGGGAGGAGTCAGTTCCAGGTCGCCAAAGTATTTCTGTGAGTTCTGGGCGACTTCCCGGGCCGCCAAAAATTCCGCGTAAAAATTCTTGCTGGCGAATTTGAACAGCCGCCCATGGTACTGCTCGATGAGTATGCCCAGGTCGGTCGTTCCCAGCCGCTTCGAAATTTTTTCCAGGCTTTGCGGACCGTGGTTATAGGCGGTGATGGCCAGGGGCCAGTTTCCCAGTTTCTCGTAGTTCTGGCGCAGGAATTTCGCCGCGGCCTCGCTTGCGATGATGGGATCGAGGCGTTCGTCCAATTCGTACTGGATATTCATGAACATCCGCCCGGTTCCCCGGGTGAACTGCCAGATGCCAACGGCGCCGAATCTGGAGCGGGTCTTGTTGTTGAAGGTGGATTCCACATGGGGGAGATAGACGATATCCCCGGGCACCCCGTTGCGGATCAGGATTGCGCGCATCTGCTCCAGAATGGCGCCCGAGCGGATCAGGCCCTCCGAAAACCGGTCGGCCAAACCGCGTTGAAAACGGATATTGGCGGCGAATTCCCGGATTTCCTCCAAGGTGGCGTTAACCGGCAGTTTGGAAAGCAGATCCTCCTGATCCCCGCTCAGCAGTTCATCCTCATCCAGGGCCCGGGCAAGCGCCTGCAATCTGGCCGCGAGAAGGCGCTTGGCTTTTTTCACATAACGATTCTGCGCCCTTCGTGATCTCAGCCCGGTCAGGTCAAGGCTTTCGTATACCGGCAGGGCCACCCGCTTGTCGTGCAACACACCCTGGTGGGAATTGTAGTGAGTGAAGATTTGGATCCAGAATTCCTTTTGCCGCATGATTCCCGGTGAAGTGGGGAACAGTTCCTCATCGGACACTCCGGCGAAGGGATCGGCGAGCGAGGATTTCGCGGCGGGTTTGCCCGGTTTCTCCTCCCCATCCCGCGCCCCTCCCAACTCAGCCGTGCCGTCCGCCGCCGTGCCGTCTACCG
>CAZOXD010000003.1:10147-16000 GCA_964583525.1 uncultured Pseudomonadota bacterium | reverse complement strand
GTCTACCGGCGAGGCGTTGTCTTCATCGCTTCCCTCCTGGCCCGATCCCAGTAGGGTGGAAATCTCCAATTCCCTGGAAGATTCCCCTTCCCCGGAAATTTCTTCCAGGGAGGGAGGCTCGGTCTCCCGATTTTCTTGCGTGATTTCCTCGGGGTCCGGCGCGAAAGCCGCGGAATCGTCCGTGCCGGGTACGGTGCTTTCTGTGGTGCTTTCTGTGATGCTTTCTGCGGCGACCGGCGATTTCTCCGGATCGGCCTGCGCCCCGGGCAACGTGTCTACTCTGGTTTTTCTAGTGCTGGCCTCCCCGGTGCGGATCTCACGGGTCGCCATGGCTCCGTCGGCAGGGCCGGCCCCTGCATCGAACCCCGCCTCGCCCAAGGGCGGGGAGGTGGAGGAGGTCTTCTCCACGTTCTCCGAGGCAAGGGTGCCGGATTCCTCTTCGCTGATTGCGGCAGGGGTCTTGGTGGATTCACTTTCCTCTAATTCGCCCCTCGTGGGGAGGGCTTTGTTCGCTGAGTCGTTGTTCGCTGAATTATTTTCGCCGTTCCCCAAAGCCCGGAGGGGCGGGGTGGAATCGCTGGCGTCCGGGGCATTGATTTCGCTGTTATAGTCCATGGAGGTTTCCGTCTCATCCGCCATGGGGAAATCGGGATCGTTTTCCCGGTCTTCCTCGATGATGTCCTGAACGGACGAGGCGGGGGGAGTATCCGCGGCGAATAGGGGCAGCGCGAACAGCACGCAGAACGACAGGGCCAAAGCCGGAATCGTCCGCTTGAAATTGCACAGCAATCTGGTGGGAAACTCGGTCATGAAATCAATTCAAGCAATGCAATATCGTTAAAAAGACCGGGACATCAAACCTCTAGGTATCCCGCCCTGAAGCGTTGTGCAACATCCTTGGATGGGATTCATTGCGGTGAATCCCGGAATTACCGGCAAATGCGGGCGCTGCGGCTCTGGCATAACTGCGATCGGCAAAACCGCCCTCCTGCGAGTCTACCGAGCGATAGCATGGGTTTCCGCATCGAATCAAGCATATAGCAATTATCCGGTTAGGCGCCGCGCACCAATTTCCGGGCCTGGGCGATCATGGAATCCACCAGTTTCCGATTCAGGGAGACCGCCTTTCGGGTAAAGGAAGACACACCAACCGCATTCACGCCTTTCCCCTGATACAATTTCAGCCAAGCCGGATCGGCTTCATCCGGGGAGCCGTACAGGCGCAATTCCAACATGGGGTTTCCCGATTCCGGAAGCACCTCCTCCGGATCGCCCAGGTATTTCAGCACCCGCAACCTGTGAACGCTGGTGGAGAAGGCAGCCATCGCCTCGACCGTGGGTTGGGGATTTCCATCCTGGTTATCCGGGCGGTCGCTCCAAGTCCCCTTTTCCATCCGCCAAAACGATCTTTCCAGCTTCCGCAGCCGCAGATCGATCCTGGCGATATCCTCCGGCTTTAACCCAAGCAATTCGCGGTCCAACATGCTCCTTTGGGCCTGGGAAAGCTTGCGGAATTCGGAATTGCGCATCAGGTAGACATGGCCATCGCGGTTTGAGTGGACATAGCGGTTGGAATTGCCATAACTGTTCCGGCCCACATCCAGGCGCAGGGCAGGGTGCTGGCCGGCGGAACCGACCTTCAGGTTGTGGTTATCCCCCGGAAATCCAAATTCACCCCCTTCCAGGTTTTCCAACGCCCCCAGGGAGCGCAGGGCGGTGGCCCCGGCAAAATACTTCAACGCCTCCAGGGCTGCCGCATTGCCCTTGAATGCGGTTTTCACCAGCGTCTCCCCGGCCACCGTCTCACCAGACACCGCGTCTCTATCTGTGTCTTTATCCGATTCCCCCGGATCGGCCTTGGACTTCGGAATTTTTGGCGGTATTTTCTGCGGTATTTTCCGCTTTTTGGGTTGCGGGCTGGGGACTTGTGTTTCCACCCATAGATAAGGGGTTTCCCCTCCCTCGCTCCAATCGGCCTGGATGACTACCTGGGTCTTCCCATTGTTGTAGGTGAGCCGGGAAACATCTCGCAGAGGCACATCCCAGATTTTGGCCGAAGCCGGGCTCGTTCCCCCCTTGTTCCCGGTTGGGTGACTGACCAGGTACGCCCAGAGCAGGGAGGCGGCGAGGGCCAAAGCCAGCATCGGCGTGCTTTTATTCATCGCTTTTCCCCGTGCTCCTGCGGCGTGTTCTCACCCGCCAGAACCCCAGCCCCAGCACCAGGCACGGCACTCCAGCCACGGGAAGATAGAACCATAGCCAGTCATCGCCCTTGGCGTGCACGATTCTCACGTCTTCCTCGCTGGCAGGGTACACCACCGATGCCTTCCCCGGGTGGGTAAGCCAACGCAACGCATTTTCCATCACCACCTTGTTGGCGCGATTCCGGATCAACAAATCGGAGGCGATGTCCGCATCCGCAAAAGCCAGGATGGTGGGACCGCTTCCGGTTGCGGCTTTTCCCAGCACCGGTTTTTTTTGCTTTTTTGCGGGCTCTACGGCCATCGCCAGTCCGGGAATGCCCCGTTTTTCATTTCCGCCGTCGAATCTGAAATTGCGATTGAGATCACCCCAGGTACCGGGCATTCCTCGGATCGTCGTGCTGACGGAGAGCCCGGGTTTGGCGGTTCCTTTTTCCAGGGCGCCGGAACCGAGCAGGAAAAAGGGATACTGGTTGGCGGCCTGACGGAGCTTGTTCACCGATGCGTGGCGCTGGTACCCCACCGTCACCAGGAGGGAATGATCGGCCTTGGTGAAGGTGCGGCGGCCATACATGCGGTCGTTGGCCTGGGAAACCGGGCGGTAGCGGATGCCATAGGAGGACAGCAGGTCATTCAGACTGGCCGGGGGAGCGCCGGATTTTGCCGCACCCGATGCGGCGGCTTCCCGCCCCTTCTCCCGCGGTTCCAGAAACACGAGCAGCTTTCCTCCGCCGTCCAGATAGCGCTGCAGGGCTTCCAGCTCGATGGGCAGAAAGGGTTCGCTGGGGGCGGCGATGATCACCAGGTTGGCATCGGCGGGAATCTTTTCTCCCGAGCCTTCGGAGAGCCCGAGGGTTTTGGTTTGAAAATTCCTCGCACGCAGCAGGGCCTGGAATTTTCCGAATCCGATTCCCTGTTTTCCGCCACCGGCGGCCTGCTCGTTGCGTTCGCCATGCCCCACCGTCAGGTAGGCGGCCAGCTTTTCCCGGGAGATTTCCACCAGCTTGCCGAAGAAGGACTGATCGAATTTCCGCAGCGCTCCCCGGGCGCGATCAATGGTTTCTCCCACGAACAGGGTTTGGGTGGTTTCCCTCCTGCGCAGGATCACCCATCCGTTCCCGCGGGCCTTGTATTGCTCGGCGAGGGTGGGGTTGAGATCCACATCGGCGAAGCGGACCTGAAAGTTTCCGTAGTTTCCGTCCTCCCCGGCCATGCCGCCCAACTCGCGGAAATAGCCGCGCAACAAATCCGCCACCGAACTGTTCCCGGTGAAAAACGCCGTCACTTCCACGGGGTCCTCCAGGCCTTCCACAACCTCCCGGGTGGCCTCGCTGGGCCGGGTGGTCTTGAAATAGGCCACATTCCATTCCCAGGGCAGTTTGGAAAAGATGAAATTCAGGGTCACCAGGAGGGCCAGCAGCAAGGCCAGGGAAACTCCTGCCGAGGCGGCATGGCTCAACCGCCGCAGGTCGCGGTGGGGAAGCCGGCTTTGGGATACCCGGGCCAACCCGGTAAAGCAAAACAACACCGCCCCGCCCAGCAGGCAGAGCATCCATCCCCATCCCGCAAGGGAGTGCCAATCCACCATCCCTGCCGGGCGGTTTATCAAGGCCGCGGCGGCAAAGTAAAACCCCACCGCAAGCGCGAACAGGACATGGGGGATCACCGGCCCCAGGGAACCCATCGGGAAGGCTTTCCAGGAGCCGTCCCTGCGCAGGTACAACAACTCCAGCGCCAATGCCCCCAGCACCAGCAAGACCCCCAGCCCGGTCAGGTAGGGGGCAAGGACCCCTCCAGGGAGCAGCCGTTCGCCCAGCAGCAGCGCCAGGCCTCCCGCCGGGGCCATCCCGAACCGCATGATCGCGAGCCATCGCATTGAAGTGCGCATCATTCGCGCCATCTCCACGATTCAAGGGAGCGCCCCGCCGCTTCCAACCCGAACACGATCAGGCTCAGGTAATACACCACGTCGCGCATGTGGAAAGTGCCCGTGGAAAAAGTCTGGAAGTGCATATTGTGCAGCGCCAGATAGCTGAAAACCTCCTTAAGGGGCTCTTCACTGACCTTGGCCAGCATCCAGACGATCACCAGCACCGCGATCATCAACCCTCCCGTGACTCCCGCGATCGTCTGGGTGGGGCTCCACACGGAAGCCAGCAGGGTAATGGAGATACAGGCCCCACCCAGCAGCAGCAATCCCCCATACCCCGTCAGAATCTGCAATAGGGAAACCTTGCCCCGCAGAAAGATCAGGGCGGGCATGTAGAGGGAAACCACCAGCGTGAGCGCCAGGAAGGCCAGGGCGGAGAGGAATTTTCCCCACACGATTTCCCGCTCCGATACGGGGGAAGTGCGCAGCAGCACCAGGGTCTGCACCTGCCGCTCCTCTGCCACCAGCCGCATGGCGAGGAGAATTCCCGTGATCATCGCCATCCCGCTGGAAAAATAGAAAAAGGCCTCCAGCACTTCCTGGGAAAATTTCGCCTTGTTCCCCACCGCGAAGGCATTGAACATCAGGCCGCTCACCAGCAGGTGCGCGGCCAGAATCACGTATCCCGAATAGGTGGAGAAATAATCGCCCAGTTCCCGCCGCGCTATGAGGAACACCACTCTCATGCGTTCTCCTTTTCGCCGATCAGCCGCACGAACAAGTCCTCCAGACCGTGGCGTTCCGTGCGAATTTCCAGCAGCCCCAGCTGGGCCTTGACGCAGGCGGCGCTCAATTGTTCCCGCACCTCCCCCTGCGCCTCCAGGGTCAATGCGTGAACGCCATCCTCTTCAGGCAGGGCGTTTTCCAGGGTGACCCCCTTGACGGATTTCAGCGCTTTTTCGATGGCGGCTCTGGTTCCCCGCACCTTCATGGAGATGCGCCGATGATGGTGAAATCGCTCCCACAACGTATCCTCGCTGCCTTCGGCGCGCACCTTCCCCTCGTCGATCAGGATCACGCGGTCGCAGACATTGGTGATTTCAGAGAGAATGTGGCTGGAGAACAGGACGGTGTGACGTTTTCCGAGGGACTTGATGAGGGCCCGGGCCTGGGAGATCTGCAAGGGGTCCAGCCCCGCCATGGGCTCGTCCAACAACACCAGCTTTGGGTCATGGACGATTGCCTGGGCGATCCCCACCCGTTGCTGGTACCCCCGGGAGAGATTACCGAGCCGCTCCCCGGCCACACCCTCCAGGGAGGTTTCCCCCATCACGGTGCGGGAGCGCTCCCGGGCCTGTCCGGATGACAAGCCGCGCAGGCCCGCTGCGAACTCCAGATAGGATTTCACGCTCATTTCGCGGTACAGGGGAGGTTCTTCCGGTAAAAATCCGATCCGCCTGCGCACCTCTCGCGGATTTTCTTCCAGGGAAATCCCGTCCACCCGCACGTTGCCGCTGCTGGGAAGCAGTTGGCAACTGAAGATCCGCAAGGCCGTTGATTTGCCGGCACCGTTCTTCCCCACCAGCCCAACGATTTCCCCCGCTTCGATGTTGAAGTCGAGGGCATCCAGGGCTTTGGTTTCACCGAAATACTTGGAAACCTGAGTGGCTTCGATCATTCCCATTGCCGGAATTCGATCCTCCTTTGCGGTTCCATCCTTCGCAGTTCCATCCATCGCGGTTCGGTTGGTTCCGGTCAGGACGGCCGGCGCCGATTCCGCGC
>CAZOXD010000003.1:2746-10047 GCA_964583525.1 uncultured Pseudomonadota bacterium | reverse complement strand
GATTCCGCGCTGATTCCTCCGTGTGCTCACCAGCACCCGCTCCCCCGCAAACTATTCCATTGCACCATTCCCGCCCTGCCAGTCCTTGCCTTGCAAAGCCCGTCCCGCCCCGGCCCCGGAAATCCAGGGATGGCCCCCTGCCGGCCGCGTTTCCCGGGGAGCGGTGGCGCCTTGTTCTCAGTTATCGTATATTGTTTTTGCTGATTTCCGAGCGCCAAACATTGGAGGGATAAAAGGTCACGACGCGGCGAGGGGAGATCTTGTACTCCTCCTTGGTTTTGGGATTGCGTCCGATCCGTATCTTTTTTTCGCGCACTTTCCACTGCCCGAACCCGCTGATCAAAACGGGGTCTCCATCCTTGAGCATTCCTTTGATGATGGAAAGAATTTGCTCGACCTGTTGGCTGGCTTCCTCATGAGACAGGTCCAGTTTCAGTTCGATCGATCTGACAATATCGGCCTTGACCATGTTTTCCTCCGTTTGGTAACGCCCGTGTGCAGATGGGCAAATAAGCTTGGCCGCTCTTCTTCCAGGGTCTTAATCAGCACAACCTGTTTCATCGGCACGACCGAGGGTAATGACTCCCGGCTTTCCGGAACCTCCACGTTCCAAACCGACGCCCTTCCACCCGCAGCACCCCGAGAAGAAGAATCATTTCAGTAAAATTCGCTGAATTATGTGAAATGGATTTAGGGCTGTCAATAGCAGGGAGGAAAAATCAGGCAACCGCATTCTGAAAATTTTTCATGGATCCATCCGATACGGATAATTTAACCGTGGCGTGGGCATCCCTGCCCGTGGGAGGGAGGGCGCAACGTTCATGACGGCACGCCCCACTCCGAAATTGCTTCGGGATGGGGTTTAGGACCGGGAACGTTTTCGGGAATGTGACCGCCTTTGTAATTCGCGTCAGAATCTCGCGTATTATTGCACGATAATATTCCTAACGAATACCAATACGTTTGCCTGAGAACTTCTGACGCGAAGTTCTGCCATTAAGCACTGGAGGAAAAAACGAGAAGGAAGACCCGGGAAGGTGAGCGCGGGCGGAAACCCTGCCCGCGGCTCCCGGGATTGCGTGGAGTGCACTGTGAGCGCTCACTCCAGGTGGCAGGGTCAATAGCTGCGGCGAAAAAACGTGTGCCGGCATTTGGGACAGGGAGGAATGCGGGTCGTCTTTTCGATGGCCAGCACCTGCTCGCATTGGGCGCATTGCAGGGTGCCCGGACCGGTAATTTCCCCTGTCTTATAGGTCAGGCGGTCATTGAGGCGGTTGGCGAATCCCTCCAATTGCGCCCCAGCCGTCTTGGCGAGCTTGGATAGCAGGTCCATCACCCCCGCCTGCAGGCGGTCCAGGTCCAGGCTCCTGCGGGTGCGCTCCCGGGAAACCCGGATGGCGTCGTGCCAGTCGCGCCGGATGAACTCGGAAACCCGGGAAATATCTTCGGAGTAGTGCTCCCGCATCTTCCCGGCCCAGTCCACCGATTCCTTCAAAGCTTTTTCAAAAGCATCCTCGGTCAAGGTCCCGGCCCGTTCCAGGTTTTCCTTGAAGGTCCTGCTCATTTTTTCGTAGAGATCGACGAGGTTGGCCCTGGTTTCCGTTTGCTGGCCGTCCTGATTGGATCCTTGTTCCTGATCTTGCATGATGAACCGGCTGTATGGATTTTCCCTTTTCTGTCCGCGCCATCCCCGGAGGTATTTCGTCCGCTGGCCCGGATTCCGGCGCTCGCCGCAGAAAATATCCACTGAAAATTTCCACTCCAAGGCGGTGCGGGCGCCATACGCAATCGTAATTCCACTCTTTCTCTCTAATTTTTATCACAACCTTGGAGGTGTGGCCACCTTAGGATAGAGGAAAAATCAGGAAAGGCAGGACTTGACATAACCCTCCGAAATCATTAAATAAAAATATATTTCCAAGTCTTGGAGACGCCTGATTTTTCTATCTTGTTCCACTAACCAGATCGATGCGGACGAATCCACGGACAGTTCACACACCGGTGAGTTCCGCCATGGATCGGAATTCGGGCCTGGCTGGTGAAGGCTCCCTCCCGGAAACGCGGAATTTCCGCCCAATTGGCTTGGCGGTGAACCCTGTCAACTGAACTCCCGGGCCCTGGCGGCATCTCCCGCGGTCCTTCCGGGCTGGGATATGGGAAGATATTGGAAACCGAAAACAGACCGGCGCGAAGTTCCGCCAAGAATAACTAACCACCGCATGCCATCACCTCTAATTCGGATCGCAGGAAAGGGGCCAATGTCCGCATGAGCGACAAGGGAATCGAAATCCGGCTGGCCAGAAGGATGGATCAGTTGCCGGACTACATGTTCGAAAAGATCAACAAGCTCCGCCATGAAAAACGGCAGGCGGGGCTGGATATCATCGACATGGCCATGGGAAACCCCCGGGATCCCACGCCACAACGGATCGTGGAAAAACTGGGGGAGGCCGCCCAGGATCCCCGCAATCACCGCTATTCCGTCGCCGCGGGGATCCGCAATTTGCGCAACGAAGTCTCCAAATATTACCAAGCCTGCTACGGCGTGAACGTCGACCCGGACCATGAGGTCATCTGCACCATCGGCTCGAAGGAAGGATTTTCCCACCTCAGCCTGGCCCTGATCGGGCCGGGGGATCAAGCCATCGTGCCCGCCCCCGCCTACCCGATTCATTCCTACAGCGTGGTGGTGGCCGGTGGAGAGCCCGTGCGGCTCAACGTAGGGGACGACTCCCAGTTCCTGAAAGGCCTGGTCTCCCTGTGTGAGTCGCATTCTCCGCCTCCCAAGGTGTTGTTCATGAATTACCCCCATAATCCCACCGGCAAGTGCGTGGAGTTGGCCTTCTTCGAGGAGGTAGTGCGCATCGCCAAGCGGTACGGGATCATCGTGGTGCACGATTTCGCCTACGGCCGGATCACCTTCGACGGGTTAAAGCATCCCAGTTTTCTCCAGGCCAAGGGCGCCCGGGACGTGGGGTGCGAATTCGGCACCCTTTCCAAATCGTACAACATGGCCGGGTGGCGGATCGGGTATGCCTTGGGCAACCGGGAGATCATCAAGGCGCTCAACCGCATCAAGGGCTACTTCGATTACGGCATCTTCCAGGCGGTGCAGATCGCCGCCATCATCGCCCTGCGTCATGGAGAAGACGGCATCGCCCGGCAGGTCGAGCTCTACCAAAGGCGCCGGGACCTGGTTGTCTCGGGTTTGCGGCAGGCGGGGTGGGAGGCGCAGCCCGCACCGGCGGGGATGTTCATCTGGGTGAAAATTCCCGAGCCCTTCGCCGCCGAAGGCAGCTTCGACTTCGCCATGCGGATGCTGGACGAGGCCGGGGTGGTGGTCTCTCCGGGAATCGGCTTCGGCCCGGAGGGGGAGGGCTATTTGCGCATGGCTCTGGTGGAAAACGAGAAACGCCTGCAGCAGGCCTTGCGCAATATCCGCCACCATTTTTCCGTCCCCGGCGCTGTTCCCAAGGTAGCCGGGGTGGGTTGATCCAGAACTCCCGCCGCGGGCGGATTCCCGGCCGCGGGCGGGAAGGAGCGGGGAATTCCTCCCTCCTGCGGACTGCCCAAATATCCTCTTTGTATGCTATGATACCGGTATATAGTACTGGATCATGTTCCCGTGCCTTCCCCCACACCTTTTCCTTGCTTCGATCCATGAAGAATTCTCCACCCACGGACCGTACGCTCCGTTTTTTCAGCCCGAGGAAGGGAGACCCGGGGAGCGATGGCGTGAGCGTTCTGGGGGAAAAGGGCTGGCGCCTGCTGCAGATGGCGTCCCTGGAGGCTCCGGTACCCCCCGGTCTGGTGCTCCCCGCCGGCCTGTCTTCCCTATTCAACGGTGGCAAAGGTGCCAGGGGGAGCGCGGGTGGGAATGACGGAAAACAGGGAGGCCATGGAACGAATCCCAGGGAGATTCTCAAGGCGGAACTGGAAAAGGGGCTGGTTCATTTGGAGGAAATAACCGGGAAGAAATTTGGCGACGCCAAGCATCCCCTGTTGCTCTCCTTGCGCTGCAGCCCGCCCTGTCATCTTCCCCGTAAAATGGAAACCCTGGTCAACCTGGGACTCACCGAAGCCGGGGTACCGGGTCTCGCAAAATACAACGGGAACGAACAGGCCGCCTGGGATGCCTACCGCCGCATGGTGGAGGGCTACGGAATCCATGTCCTGGGCGTCGCTGCGGATGGCATGGAGGAATTGCGGGGGCAGGCCCTGGAAGACGAAGGCGCCGAGGCGGAGCACCAATTGAGCCCCAAGGCCCTAAAAAACCTGGCCACCGCCTTCCGGCACAGCTGCGAGGAGGAAACCGGCGTTCCCTGGAACGAGGATCCGATGACCCAGTTGCTGGACGCTTTGGAAAAGGGATTCCGCGCCTGGAACGACCCGTCGTCCAGGGCTTTCCGCCTGGAACGGGGGTTGGAGAGCCTGCCGGGAATGGCCATGGTGCTCCAGGCCATGGTAAGCGGGACCCGGGATGGGGACAGGGACGGTGGCGCCGGGCAGTTTTCCATGCGGGTGCCTGCCACCGGAGAGAAGAAGCCCCAGGGACAATATCTCTCCATGGCGCTGGGTACGGACCTGACCGCCGGAATCCGCATGACGGATCCCGTGGCCTCCCTGGAATCGCGGAATCCCGAGGTGTTTTCGCAATTGACCGAATGGTGCGGCGCCCTGGAGCGCCATTTCCGCGATGCGCAGGACCTCTCCTTCGTGGTGGAGCGGGGGGAGCTGTTCCTCCTGGATTCAGTGCCGGCGCCCCGCTCCCCCAAGGCCAGCCTGCGCATCGCGGTGGAATTGGAGGCCGAAGGCGTTTGTGACGAGAAGAACGCGCTGGTGTTGGTCAATCCCGGTGTGATCGAGGAATACATGCATCCCGTGCTGGACAAGTCGGCCCATCCCTCCGCGCTCACCAAGGGACTGCCGGCCTCCCCGGGCTCCGCGGTGGGAGAGGTGGTGTTTTTCGCCGAGCATGCGGAGGAACTGGCTGCCCGGGGCCTTAAAACCATCCTGGTGCGCCACGAGACCACCCCGGAAGATATCGACGGGCTGAAGGTCGCCGAGGGCATCGTCACGGCGCATGGAGGGATGACCTCCCACGCCGCGGTGGTGGCCCGGGGCATGGGCAAATGCTGCATCGTCGGCGCGGGGGAGGTACGGGTCGACTATCTCGTCAACGAAATGTTTATCGGCAATACGGTGATCAAAAAGGGGGACTGGATCAGCATCGATGGCACCACTGGTGAAATATTCCCGGGAGAACTCCCGCAGGTGCAGCCGGCTCTGGAAGGCCGCGTCGCCAAGGTGCTGGAATGGGCCGATGCCCACCGCAAGCTGAGAGTCTATGCCAATGCCGACAACGCCGAGGACGCCCAACACGCCCTGGAGAAGGGAGCGGAGGGAATCGGCCTGTGCCGCACGGAGCATATGTTCTTCCAGTTGGACCGGATACCCATCTTCCGGAAGATGATCCTTTCCATTGACGAAACAGGCCGTTCCGCCGCTCTGGCGGAACTGATGCCGTTCCAGCGGCGGGACTTCATGGAGATGTTCCGGGTGATGGAGGGGAAACCGGTGACTATCCGCCTGCTGGACCCGCCCCTCAACGAATTTCTCCCCAAGGGTATCCGTTCCCAGACCCGCATGGCCAGGGCCATGGATATTCCGGTGGAAACGGTGCAGCAGCGAATCGAGACCCTCTCGGAAAACAATCCCATGATGGGACATCGGGGCTGCCGCCTCGCCGTGACCTACCCGGAAATCTACCAGATGCAGGTGCGGGCCATCGTGGAAGCCGCCTGTATCGTGAAAAAGGAAGGAGTCGCCGTGCAGCCGGAAATCATGGTGCCCCTGGTCAGCGAAGCCCGGGAACTGAGCATGCTGCGGGCGCAGATCGAGGAGCTGATCGACCAGGTCAACGAGGAAATGAGCGAGTCCATTTCCTTTCGTATCGGCACGATGGTGGAAACCCCCCGGGCCGCGATCTTTTCGCGCTCCATCGCCCCCTACGCCGATTTCTACTCCTTCGGCACCAACGACCTCACCCAGATGACCTACGGTTTTTCCAGGGACGACATCAGCATCTTCCTCCCCCTGTATCTGGAGAAATCCGTGTTGGAATCCGACCCCTTCATCGAACTGGACCAGAACGGCACGGGCCGGCTGGTGGAAATCGCGGTGGAGGAGGGGCGCCAGGTCAACCCGGAGATCAAGCTGGGCATCTGCGGCGAGCACGGGGGCGAGCCCGGCTCCGTCAAGTTTTTTCACCGCACCGGCCTCGATTACGTGAGCTGTTCCCCCTTCCGCATCCCGGTGGCCAGGCTCGCCGCCGGTCAGGCCGCGGTGGAAGAGGAATTGGCCGCCAATAGCAAGCGAAACGGCTGAAATGATCGATCTCCTGGAATTGATCGGGCGGTTCCTGCAGGCCCAGCCCCTGGAAAATTTCCTGGGGTTGCTGCCCTGGCACCTGATGGCCGTGTTGGCCGGGATGGGTATTCTGGGCGGGTTCGGCGTCCATTTCCTGATCGGGTATGTCTTCCGTTTCTACCGCCGTGGCGCCCGGCTTGTCTGGTGGCTTTCCACGCCCTCCCTGATCGTAATGCTGGTGCTGGTGCAGGTTTTGCTGGGAGCGTATCTGCTGGGCTCCCGCGCCGGGGCGCTGGTGAGCGCGAACCTGACCGAAGACCTTTCCAACCGCATGGGCCGGTTGTTGTTCCAGCCGATGTTCGGCAATCCCCGCATCACGGCGCTCCAGACCAGCGAGGTGGGTCAGGGGGTGCTTGTCACCACCCTGGCCGGCTCCATGGGCGCCGAGTACCGCGCCAGCCTGCAGGCGTTGATCGTGCCTCCCGGCGCGATTTCCAGCCAGGGAAATGGAGAGGGATCGCCCGCCGATCGAATTCTCCTGCAGGTGGGCCTGCGCTGGGTGACGGCCCCGCACCGCACCTGGCTTTCTCCCCTGCGCCCGCACGGGAAATCCGCAGGCGTGGCAGGGAACTCGGCACCAGGGAACGACAGCGCCACCGCTGACTTCAGTGATTCCTCCGCCAAGGCGGCGGATGACATTTTTCTCCCGGATTTTCTCGCCAGTCTAATCAGCGAATTGCCGCCGCAAGCCGAACTTTCCCGGGAGGATTGGGAGCACGTGGCCGGAACCCGCTACGTGGAAGGCGTGCTGGAGCCTGTGATGGTGGAATATCTCAGTTACCTTTCCATCGCCCTGGCCTCCCTGTCAGGGCTGCTGGCGCTGCTCTACCTGTACTTGTTGCGCAAGGTGAGGGGCATCGGCATGAAAGCGG
>CAZOXD010000003.1:0-2646 GCA_964583525.1 uncultured Pseudomonadota bacterium | reverse complement strand
GAAAAAGAGGAAAAAAAGGCAGCCAACCGGGTTGCCGCAAAGGAAACGGCAAAGGAAAAGATAGAGCCGGAAGAGGCGCCGGAGGATCGTGTCCTATTGGAGGAACCGGAAAAGGATGCCGTGTCCGCCGCGGAAATTATCTCCGCGCTTCCGTCCAAAGAGTAGAAGCAGTCTCAAAAATGCCTGAGTAAGATCAGGATGCAGCCGAGTTGAACAAAACTCGGATAGAATTCAATTTTATAATCCCAACGGGTCACGATTCTCCGGAAGTTATGAAGCCAAGCAAACAAGCTCTCCACCTTCCTGAGGAGCCCCGCTTGGCGGGGCGTCTCGAAGGAGGCAGCCAAAAGCACTTTTCAATCGGAGCCTGGTATACACCGCAAGGCTCGCCCTCCGGCCGTGGGGCACGGACAGGATCGTCCCCTCAACCCACTGGGGAGACTTCCTGTGGAAGACACGGTTTTGATCGGTGGAGGTCCGGCTTTTCGCCGGATTTCCACCGAGGCGTGGAAGCAGGCACTGGAGAAGGCCCCCGGCCGCATCGCACCCCGGCTTGAGTTTATGGGGGAGGAGCACCATCTCCTCCGAAACTTCGTCGTGGTTAGATTGCCCGCGGCGGGACGGGAAGGTTTGTCGCCTGAACACATTGCGCTGGAGTTAAACCTTTCGATGGACCGCTGCAAATCCCTGCTTGATGAATTGGAGCGGAACTTGTTCTTCCTTGTTCGGGACCCCTCGGGGAAGGGGAATCCCAATGTTACCTGGGCATTTCCTGTGACCGTGGAGCCGACACCACACCGCATTCGCTTCAGTACAGGGGAAAGCACCTACGGCGCCTGAGCGGAGGACGCCATGGCGACGCCCTTCGTGCAGGGGCGGTTACGGAACGAGCGGATTTCCTTTGAAATTCATACCGAATGCGGCCACTGTGGCGAACCGATCCACCTGACGGTGAACGAGGATCGTTCCTGCAAGGTGGACGACCCCGACCAGATTCCTTTGATGTTCGAACCTACCGTGAATTGGGAGGGATTTTCCGGCCCGCATATCATTGACGCCTACTGACGGAATTCGCATTTCTTCCGGTCGGAAGAACACGCAAGGGCCTTTCGCGAAGCAGGGAACCGAATGGACGGTGCTTACCTGACACCGACGCAAAGCCAATACGTCATGCCCATCACCCAGGGCGCGCTGTTCGGCTTGTCTTGATTCACCCTATCGGGTCGCCTCGGAGATGTGCTCGATGCCCATTTCGGGGGCGTTGGCCAGGTCGGCGATGGTGCGGGCCACTTTCAGAATTAGGGAATGGGCGCGGGGCGAGAGGCCCAGCTTTTGCGAGGCCTTGTAGTTTCCGGGGCGGGAGTTTCCGCGAAAGGCGGCCGTTTCCCAATATCGTACCCGTTAGCGGGCGCCTGCCGGAGCCTCCCTGGAAAACACCCCGCCCATGTATCCCACGAAGTTCAAGGTGTCGTTCGGCTTGACGTCCGAACTGGTGGCGTATTCCAAGGTGTGGAATCGGGCGGATTGGGGCTGGGCGATTTCGTTGAGGGCGGCCACGGCTCCCGCTGAGCAGGCATTGCGCCGTTCCCGGGCGCTGGCCAGGATGCGCGCGCTGTCTCCCGAAGCCACCGCCTCGATATAGGCCCGGTCGTTTTCCTCCCGCACCCAGCGCAGCGCCGGCTCCCCCTGACCGGCGGGTTCGAAGCCGTAGCCCGGGCCGTAATGGGTGAGGTCCGTGGAGGCGATTACCACGGCCTGACGCGGACTGGATGCCAGGTATTCGGCCAGCATCCGGCCCAGGCGGATTGCCACGTCCCCCGGGGGAACCCGCAGGGGAAGCAGCTCGGCATTGGGATATTTGTATTTGACGAACGGGAACTGCAATTCCGTGGAATTGTCCGGGAAAAACTTTCGCTCGTCTTCGAAGATCACGCCGGGCAGGGTTTCCAGCTTCCCCCGGAACCCGCTGTGAATGGGCAGATCGCCGAAGGGGGTCTCCCAGCTTCCCTCCGCCATGGCCACCACCGGGTCACCGGGGCCCAGGTGCCCGCCCAGCACCACTACCAGTTCCATTCCGGGCCGATCGGGAAGCGCCTGGAATACCCGGGCCGCCACCCGCCCGGAAAACATCCACCCGGCGTGGGGAACCACACCATGGCGCGCTTCTCCGCCCCCGGGTGGAGGCGGGGAATCCCAGTAGGAGAGGATGCTCCGCTCGCAATCGGACGGGCTCTTGGGGTACCAGGCCCCGCCATAATTCATTTTCCGCCGGAACATCGGTCAGGCTCCGTGTTTGGCCTTCTCGAAGAATTCCTCCGCGCACTCCTCGCTGCAAAAGAACAGGTCCCCATCGGGCACCTTCCGGCGCACCGCTTCCTTGCTGTCCACGTACACGTTGCAGTTGGGGTCCTGCACCAGCCGGCCCAGCCGTTCGTCTTCTATGGGGTCTTCCCGTCCGGAGCTGGGGAAAAGCTTGCGGAACAGCCCATAGAGGGCGATTCCCGCGGCCACGAATAGGAGGATGCGAATCAAGCCCATGACGCAACTCCCTCCCATCCGCGATCCGGGGCGGCGGCTGTACCTTTCGGCGGTGTCCCCGCCCACCTGCCCGGCGGCGTCCCCACCGTCCCGCCCGGCAATGTCCCC
>CAZOXD010000002.1:74580-83776 GCA_964583525.1 uncultured Pseudomonadota bacterium | reverse complement strand
TCGGAGACCACAAGATCAAGAAATTCATCGAAAAATCCGCTTTGAAAATGTAGCCATGAAAATGTAGCCATGAAAATGTAGCCATGAAAATGTAGCCATGAAAATGTAAATGCCACCGGAATAGTTCTCATGCCCATTGCGTTGTTCAACGTACCAGCAACCCTGCGGGGGAGGAGCGAGGGCTCCTCCCTGCGATGGTTCATCCCGGTCCTCCTGCTCTTCCTGACGGCCTGCAGTCCCCACCTGGAGTTGTATCCCGAATTGGAGAAAATGGCGGGCCAGGGGCAATACCTGAAAGCGGCCAAGCTGGTGGAGGAAAACAAGAAGGCCTACGGCGAGCGCAACGTGGCGCTCTTCAACATGGACCGCGGAATTTTTTACCACTATGCGGGCCGGTACAAGAAGAGTAACCAGGCCTTCGAACAGGCCGAGCGGCGCATCGACGATCTGTACACCGAATCCATCTCCGGCAATATCGCGGCTTTCGCCCTCAACGACAATACCCTCCCCTACCGGGGAGAGGATTTCGAGTCGGTGATGATCAACATCTACCGAGCCGTCAACTACCTGCAAATGGGGGATGTGGACGGAGCGCTGGTGGAGGCCCGCAAGGTCAACGAAAAGCTCACCCTGATCAACAGCAATTACAGCCCCAAGGACAAGAACGAATATGCGGAGGACGCCTTCGCCCGCATGCTGATGGGCGCCCTGTACGAGATTGGGGCTACCCGGGAAGATATCAACGACGCCTTCATTTCCAACCGCAACGCGGCCCGGCTCTACCGGGGGGATTTTTCGGCCAAGTACAGGGTCTCCCCCCCCTCCCCGCTGGCCGCGAACCTTCTCACCACGGCGACCTTCATGGGCTCCACGGAGGTGGCCGAGGCCAGGAAAATGTTCCCGGGACGCGAGGTGCTTCCCCTGGCGGAAAAACGCGGGCAGGGGCAGCTTTACTTCCTGCATTTCGCGGGGCGCAGTCCCACCAAGGTCGAGGACGCCATCCGGGCATTTATGCCCGACGGCAACCGGATCAAGATCGTCTTTCCGCGGTACAAGCCCAACATCTACACTATCACCGGCTCCCGGGTGCGCATCGACGGTGGCGAGGCCATCGGCCTGGAGGTGGCCGAGCCGGTGGGTGCCATCGCCATCAAGAATCTGGCCAACCGCAAAGCGCGCATCTCGCTCAAGGCCATCGCCCGGGCCACCGCGAAATATCTGGCCAACAAGGCCCTGCAGAAAAAGGCCAAGGATAGGGGCCAGGGCCTGTTGGGGTTCGTGGTGGGGAATGTCTACGCCGAGGTTTCCGAACAGGCCGATCTGCGCTCCTGGCAGACCCTGCCGGACAAGATCCTGATCGGGCAGGCTCTGGTGCCCCCGGGCAAACACACCCTGCAGGTGGAATTCATTTCCAGGACCGGGGTGGCGCTTTCCACCCGGAATCTGGGCGAGGTGGAACTGCGGGCGGGTCAGACCCGGTTTATCGTGCTGCACACCCTGAAATGACTTCCGGCCCTCCCGGCGAATCCGATCCCCAAGCGCCGGGCCCCCCAATTCCATCCGCGCGGGGTTGTTCCTGGAGCATCCCCCTCACCCGCTAATCACCCGCATCAGCGATACCCATGGCTTCTCCCGACAATGCAACCCGATACGATGTCGCCGTGATCGGTTCCGGCCCCGGCGGTTATGTGGCCGGCATCAAGGCCGCCCAGGCAGGACTGAAGTCCGCCGTCATCGAAAAGGAACGCCTGGGCGGGGTCTGCCTGAACTGGGGATGCATTCCCACCAAAGCCCTGTTGCGAAACGCGGAATTGTACGAAACCCTTCAGGATGCCGAAACCTACGGGTTCACCATCGGAAAACTGGGATTCGACGCGGGCAAAATCGTGGATCGCTCCC
Organism: uncultured Pseudomonadota bacterium; assembly: GCA_964583525.1. Classification (GTDB taxonomy): domain Bacteria; phylum SAR324; class SAR324; order SAR324; family JACQKK01; genus CAZOXD01. Next base: position 81,877 of record CAZOXD010000002.1, on the reverse strand, counting down.
GCAAGGTGGCCGACAAGATGACCCGCGGCGTGGGATCGCTTTTCCGCAAGTACAAGGTGGAGCATATCGCCGGAACCGCGCGTTTTCTCTCACCCGGCCGGCTGGAGGTGCAGCCGGGAGAAGGGGCCGCCATGTCCCTGGAAGCCGCGCATATCATCATCGCCACCGGGGCGCGGCCCCGTGCCATTCCGGCGCTCCCGGTGGACCACAAAACGGTGCTCAACTACCGGGACGCGCTGCTGCTGAAAAAATTCCCCAGCAAGATGCTGATCGTGGGAGCGGGGGCGATCGGGGTCGAATTCGCCTATTATTTCACCGTGTTCGGGGTGGAGGTGCACCTGGTGGAAATGCTCCCACAATTCCTCCCCAACGAAGATGCCGAGCACGCGGCGCTGCTGGAGAAATCCTTCGCCAAACGGGGCGTCCATTGTTACACCGGCACCACCGTGGAAAATTTCAAGGTGGCCAAGGGCAAGGTGGAGGCAGCGCTGAAAGGGGCCAAGGAAACACGGGAACTGACCTGCGACATGGCCCTGATCGCGGTGGGCATGGAGGCGGCCGTGGAAGGATTGGGCCTGGATGACGCCGGCGTGGCCATGGAGGGGGGATTCATCAGGACCGATGCCCAGATGCGCACCAACGTCGGCCACATTTCCGCCATTGGCGATGTGGCCGGGCGGCAATTGCTGGCCCACAAGGCCTCCGCGGAGGCCGAGACCGCCATCGCCGCCATCGCGGGACAGGCCCACCCCCCGGTGGATTACGGCCAGGTGCCGTCGTGCACCTACTGCCAGCCCCAGGTGGCTTCCATCGGGCTCACCGAGCAACAGTGCCGGGAAGGGGGGATCGGGCACCGCGTGGGGCGCTTCCCCTATGCCGCCTCCGGAAAGGCCAATGCCATCCGGCACCTGGAAGGGCAGGTGAAGCTGATCTTCGGCGAACCCTACGGCCAGCTACTGGGCGCCCATCTGATTGGCCCGGACGTGACGGAACTGATCGCGGAACTGGGGCTGGCCATGCGCCTGGAAGCCACCTACGAGGAAATCCTGGCCACCATTCACGCCCATCCCACCCTCTCCGAATCGGTGTTCGAGGCCACCGGCGCCGCCTACGGGCTCAGCGCCAACCTGTAACCGATCCCCCTCCCAACCCCGGAACAGGGCCCCCGCGTTGTGACCACCGGGAATGCCCCCTTCCGCCGCCCGTGTTGCGGCCAGAATCGTAAAATTTAACGAAGCCGGGGCACACTTTCACGGGAATTGCGCGTACGGCCAGGGAGCCAGGCGCAAGTAAATTTGCGGGTGGATTTTTTTGCGGCACACAGGGTGCAATCCATGGTGAATTCGTGTACCGAAGGAGTGAGTTTTGCGGACGGAATGGTGTGCTGCCCCGTACGGGGCGATCCCGCACGGAAGCAGGGGGGAAACAGCTCTTCGGCCGCCATATCAGGGAAATATTCCCATTTCACACGGGAAATCGGAGAGTTCGGTGATTCCGCATCATGGAGGATGCCGCATCTGTCATCCAAAGGTGGCGTTTTTTTAAAAATCAGATTACATTCAAGGTTATCCCTTTTCAACGAAATAACAGCGATTTTCCAGACGGACCGGACGGTATGAAGGAAAGCGGAAGAAAAAATTCAATAATTAAACGGGTCCCCATTGCCCCCAACAGCAAGCTGACCCGGGAGTTGCTCTCCCAACTGGTCGAGACCCGGTATTTCAAAACCATGACCCCGGATATTCTGCAGGTGGTCCTGAAAAGCGGGGAATACCTGGAAGTACCGGAGGGGGCTATCCTGATCGAGAAGGGCCAGCAGGATACCGACATGTTCTTCCTGCTGGAAGGCAACCTGGCAGCGAAATCGGAAGGAAAGGTCATCATCCGCTTCGATTCCCCAGGCGACGTCGTGGGCGAGTTCGCAGTCGTCAGCGACCAGCCCCGTTCGGCGGACATCGTGGCGGAAACGCCCTCCAAGCTGGTGCGGGTTTCCACCGCCTTCCTGCGCCGCTGGTCGGCCAACCCCAAGCTGGTGGTGGAGTTCTACACCACCTTCTCCCACATTCTCACCAACAAGCTCCGTGAGACCTCCCGGCGGGCGGAACTGTACGAGGAAGCCGTGGTGGAGGTGCGGGAAATCGCCACCACCCAGTCCCAGCTGGAATCGGAAATCGAGGAAAAGCTGAGCGAAATCCGCCGCTATTCCCGCGTCATCGAATCCAACCAAGCCGCCGTGCTGATCACGGACCCGGAAGGCATTATCATCAACCACAATCCCGCGGCCAAAATGCTGCTCAAGGAACTGGGCATCCACATCGATGGCAAGGGCGGGAACATTCTGCATCTGGTCAAGGATTTCGACCTTTCCACCTACCCGGAAAAGGATTTCGGGGAACCCTGGCAGGGTGAATGGTCCCGGGCCGACAGCGATAATCCGCTGGTGTACAGGGTCAATGTCACTCCCATCAACGGCCCGGAACGCCGGCTGGAAAACGTGGCCTTCCAGATGATGGACATCTCCCTGCAGAAGGAACAGGAAAGGGACATCGAGAAAAAGAACGAGGAAATCCGCAACGCCTTGATGGACCTGGAGGCGACCTATCAGGAACTGCAGCGCAGCGACCTGCTGAAAACCGAGACCCTCAACGCCATTTCCGGGGAATTGGGCGCCCCCATCCGCAAGATTCTCAACCACGCCGGCAAGATCACCACCGCCATTGACCAGATTTCGCCCGAGGAACTGAAAACCAATCTCAATGCCATTCAGGAGCAAAGCGAATACCTGAAGATCATCACCGAGAACATCAACTACCTGATCGATTTGCAATCCCAGTTGATCCGGGCCGGCACCGTGCCCGTCGATATCCGGGAGGTGATCGGCAAGGTCACCGGCGAACTGAAGCAATGGGCCAAGCAGCTTTCCATTACCTTCGATATCGATCTGCCCGAAGACCCCCTGATCCTCAGCGGCGACGAGGAGCAATTTCAGACCGTGCTCAGCCTGCTGGTGGAGCAGGCGGTAATCGTCAGCCGCAAGAAGTCCAAGGTGGGCATCCGGGGGCACCTCATGCCCGGTTCGGACCAGGTGCAACTGGAGATTTCCTACGCGGGGCCCACCTTCAAGAATATCAATCCCACCGAGGACAATTTCAAGGGAAGGATGGGCATCCTGATCGGCATGCCGCTGGCCAGAAAGGTTATTTCCCAATACCAGGGCTCCCTGCAGTTTTCCGGGGACAATAAGGCCGGCGTCATCAACGTGATCCTGCCCCGGGTGCAGAAGGTGGGCGAGGAAAGGCCGAACCGCATCATGATCGTGGACGGATTGGACATGGACCGCATGATCACCAAGGGGGTGATCGACCACCTGTGGCCGGAATCGATCATCCTCTCCACCGATAACCCCTTCGAGTTCCTGGACAATTACGAGGATTTCGCGCCCGACCTGGTGATCATCGATCCGGACATTCCCGAGGTGGGCTGGGGAAACCACCGCGTGCTGGCCTCCCTCACCCAGAACCGGCGCCATATGTGCCCCGTTCTGGCGTTGAGCCAACTCTACAAGGACTTTGCCGAACGCACTATCGCCGTGGAGCGGGGGGTCACCGATTTTCTGGAAAAGCCCTATTCCATCTTCGATCTGCGCTTCAAGGTGAAGTCCCTGCTGCATTCCCACCGCAAGGAGGAAACGCTCCACCACACCATGGATCAGGCCCAGCGCCAAGCCACGACCGATGCCCTGACCCGGCTGGCCAACCGCAAACATTTCGACGATTTCATGGATACCCAGATCGAATATTCCCGCCAGACCGGCAAGCCTGTCTCCCTGATCATGATGGACGTGGACCACTTCAAGCATTACAACGACACCAACGGCCACCAGTTCGGCGACGAAATTCTCAAGGGGATGGGCCGTATTCTGGAAATGGCCGTGCGCTCGTCGGACCTGGCGGCCCGCTATGGCGGGGAGGAATTCACGGTGGTGCTCCCGGAAACCCGCAAGGAAATGGCCATGGTGGTGGCGGAAAAGATCCGCCGGGCCATCCTGGACGGCAAGTTCCCCAACGGAGAGAAACAACCCATGGGATTCATTTCCGCCAGTTTCGGTGTGGCCACCTACGGCGAGGACGGGAAAACCGGGGAACAAGTGATCCGCGCCGCCGACGAATGCCTCTATATGGCCAAAAATTCGGGCCGCAATTGCGTCATCGCCGCCGGGGAGCAGCCCCCAGGAGCCCAGAGCCGTGCGATGGACGCCAGTTGAGCGCCCGCCCTCCCTTGCTCTCTTCCCGTGGGCAGGGAAGACCGCGCCCAGCACCGAATTGCGGGCCGAATCGCCGGCCGCTGTAGTTCGATGAACAACCGGGTTCAATGAACGGTTGGGTTCGATGAACGACCGGGCCGCGCAATGCGCAAGAATGCGGTAGCCCGGTGTCAAGGTAGTTCAGTAGATCGGTGGCGGGGGGGGACACGGCTGCGTCGTTACACGGCTATTTAGTTACACGGCTATGTCGTTACACGATGCGCTTGAAGCGCTTCTCGAGTTCGCGCAGAGGGAATTCCACCCACACCGGGCGGCCATGGGGGCAGTGGAGGTTGATGTCCAGGGTGGCCAGCTGATCCATCAAGGCCTGCATTTCCTCCCAGCTCAGGGAATCACCGGCCCGGATGGCGGCATGGCAGGCCACCCGCACCATGATTCCGTTGAGCACCTCTTCCAGCCGGCCGCTTTTCCCGAACAGGGCCAATTCGTCCAGCACCTCCAGAATCAGCGCGGAAACGTCCTTGTCCTTCATCAGGGCCGGAATCTGCCGCACCAGGAAATTCCCCCGCCCGAAGGATTCCATCTCGAACCCCATTTTCTCCCACTGGGGGAGATATTGCTCCAATAGCAGGGCGTTTTGCGGGCTCATTTCCAGGGTCAGCGGCACCAGGAACCGTTCCCGGGCCGGTTGACCCTCGTAAAACTGGGTGCGGTAGTGCTCGAAGAGGATCCGTTCGTGGGCCGCATGCTGATCCACCAGCAAAAGACTGTCCTCCCGCTGCACCAGCAGGTAGGTGAGATGATATTGGGCCAGCACGTTCATCCCCCCGTCCAGCAGCCTCTCCTCCAGCAGAGCCGTCGGCGAGGGAGGCGGGGGGATGGCCCCCGTTTCTCCTGCGAATCCTTCCCCGCTGGGGGAGGCCCCGGCGCCCCCGGGTTTCATGTCCGCGGGGGCCCCCAGGGGCTGAAAATGGAAACCATCTCCGCTGTAGGGGTTGGGCCGCAATCCTCCCCCGGATACATTTCCTCCGGACATATTCCCACCGGACCTATCCCTACCGCGGGCATCCCCGGGCGCGGGCCCCGCCCAGCCATGAGCATGGTCTCCCAGCGCGTTCACGCCGGATGCGGGAAAAGCCGGCGCGTCCCGCCGGGACAGGGGGCCCAGGGCCCGCCCGGCATTCCCTGCCACAGAGGCCACCGTGTCCGCCGGGGCCAGCGGGGCCACCGTGGCCGCCAGGCCCGGCAGGGAATGCTGGGGCAGGCCGGGGAATTCCCCTTCCTCCCCAGCCCCCGCGGCCCTGGCCCCCAATGCCGACACGAAAAAGCGCGAGCGGGAACCGTCCAGCAGGGCCCTGTGCAGCCCGGAGGAGAGCACGGTGTGCACCAGTTGCGGATTGCGCAGCCGCACCTCGCTCTTGGCCGGATGCACGTTTACGTCCACCTCCCCCGGGGAGAGGCGCAGCATCAATACGTAGGCGGGGTGGCGGTCCTTCATCAACAGGCTGCGGTAGGCCTGGTACACCGCGTGATTGATACCCGGATTGCGGATGGAGCGCCCGTTGACGAACAGGAACTGCCAGCGCCGGCTGCCCCGGGCCTGCTCCGGATGGGAGATCAGCCCCCGGTAGGAAAAGGAGGGCTCAGTCCCCTCCACGGCGCCCAGGCCCTCGCTCAGTTCCCGCCCGAACAACTGATAGATGCGTGCGGAAAGGGAATCACAGCGGGGAAGGTCCTGGACGATCTTTTGATTGTGCAGCAGGCGGAAGTGCACCTCAGGGTGCGCCATGGCCAGTTGCGCCACCCCCTCGGAGACGTGGCGGAACTCCGTGGCCGTGGTGCGCAGGAACTTCCGCCGCGCCGGGGTGTTGTGGAAGAGTTCTTCCACGGTCACCTTGGTGCCCCGGGGAAATCCCACCCGGGCTTCCTCCCACTCCCCCCTTCCGCTCTGGAAGTCCCGGGAAATCCGGATTCCGCCCCGTGCCTCCTCCACGCAGGTGACCAGTTCGAAGCGGGAGACCGAGGCAATGGAAGCCAGCGCCTCCCCCCGGAAGCCCAGGGTGGCGATCCGGGCCAGATCCTCCTCGTCGCGCAGCTTGCTGGTGGCGTGGCGTTGCACGGCCAGCAGCGCTTCCCCGGCGGGAATCCCGTGGCCGTTGTCCAGCACGGAGATCAGGGTCTTTCCCCCCTCCGCCACGGAAACGGAGACCTGGCTGGCCCCCGCATCGAGGGCGTTTTCCACCAGTTCCTTGACCACCGAGGCCGGCCGTTCCACCACCTCCCCCGCCGCGATCTTGTTGATGACCGTGTCGGGCAGCACCTGGATGGCGGCAGCCGGAAGGGCTGCGGGATGAGTGGCGGGAAGAGTGGTGGGATGGCCGGATGACGGTGTGGATGACGGTGCGGATGACGGTGTGGATGTCTGTGCGGATGTCTGTGCGGGGGATTCGGCTGGGGAGTCCACTGCGTGCGGGGTGTTCGGGGGAGATTCCCCGCCGGAGGGGGCATCCCCGGCAGGGGCGCCCTTTCCTGCATCGCGGGAAGCTGAATTCGCTGAATTTTCCGCATTCACTGAGTTCTCCGAGTTCTCCGAGTTCTCCGAGTTCTCCGAGTTCTCCGTGGATTCCATCGGTGATCAATCTCCGCATCGCTGGTAGCTTCTACCCTGGAGGCACCCGGCAGGGAACGGGCAGCACCGCAGAGGATCCGCAGTGGACCAACACTGAACCCGCGCCGGACCCATAGCGGACCCATAGTGGACCCGCAGAGGACCCAAACCCCATAGTCCAGCCGCAGCCTGATTCGGCGCCTCCCTCCCCCTTTTCTTGTAAGCCCTTTCCACCTGCCTGGCAACCGCCACCTGTTCTCCGCCACCCATTCTCCAACGTCCTCCCCCGGTTTCCCGGATGGCATTGATCGCAAGCGGTGCCGATCTTGCATCAAATTCGTTGGAATCGCGGCCCGCTGCGTTGGTCCGCGCCGTCAGGCCGGTGACATGGCCGTCAGGCCGGTGACATGAACGAAGTGCATCCG
>CAZOXD010000002.1:72268-74480 GCA_964583525.1 uncultured Pseudomonadota bacterium | reverse complement strand
GCCGTCAGGCCGGTGACATGGCCGTCAGGCCGGTGACATGAACGAAGTGCATCCGCGCACACCCATTTTCCAACAACCGGAACCGATGCGCCCATTCCCGATCCATCCCTTCACACCCGCTCATTCCCCCGCCAGCCCCGCCTTGCGCGGCCGGTGGCTATCGAGACTACCGAGTCAACCGAGGCCACCGAGGCTACCGATGCTGCATTCACCCATTTTGTTGACGGCCCTATGGGCGCTGGCAATCCTTTCGGTCCCGCTGTTCCCCGGCAACGCGCTGTTCCCCGGCATTGCCATGGCGGAACTGTCCTCCATCCGGCCGGGGGAAACCAGCCCCGCCAACCGGCGCGGTGGTATCGGCGGTAGTGTCAGCGGTGGCAGGGCGGCCTCTTCCTCCATTCCGGGACTGCTGCCCGGCGAGGAAATCATCCTGGGGAAATGCCTGCGCTTTTCGGTGCGGGGATTCAGTGACCGCAGCGGTGCGCTGGCCCATGCCGACTGGGTCAACGTCCGGGTGCGCAACCAGTGCCCGAAACTGCGGCGGCACCTGCTGGTGGCCCTGGTGCTGATCGATGCCCTGGGCGCTTCCTACGGCGGGCCGGTTTGGGTGTTGAAGCGGGGGGAAATCCTCCCTCCGGGCGGTACCAAGACCGGGAATTTTCCCCTTCCCGATTCAGGAGACCGCATGCCCGTGCGCTGGGCCGCGCGGTTGTTGAAGGTGCAGCGGCCCCGCCCACCTGGCGCTCGGCTCGCACAAGCACAGTCCACCCGGGCAGCGCCCAACCGCGGCGCGCACGCCCCCAGGGTTGCTGCAAGAAGGCCTGCCGGGCGCGTGACGGCTCCAGTTCGTCTCAAGAGTCCCTCCCGGAGAGTGCATCCCGTGCGTCCCGTTCAGGAAAAAAAGGTGAGGATGTCCCGCTCCGCCCTGCCCTTCGCAGTGAAAGCCAACAAAGCGGCGGCTCGGCCCTCCCCCGCGGCGCGCCAGGGACGGAAATCCCCGCCTCAGCGCGGCCATCAGCGCCCCGCCAAGAAGAAATGGTGGCAGTAAGAATATGGTGGCAATATGAATAAGGGGAGAGAGAAAGATGCGGGGCGCCCCAGCAGGGGCGGAAGCCTGGGGAATTCAATAAGTATATCCGCGCCTCCCCTCAGGTGAGCGGGCTGGCGGCCTCGTTCAATTCGGTGATCACCTCGTCCTCGTAGGTCCCCCATTCGCCCTGGGGCAGGATGAACACCTGGGTCTCCAGCCTTTCCACCACCTTGTGGATGAAGTCGACCTCGTTGGGATGGGTGTCCCCGTCGGAATGAGACACCGCGCAGAGGGTCTTCACCAGCAGCGATTTCGCTTCCTGCCCGGAAAGCCGCCGCAACCCCTGGGAAAGGCTGATCTCCTGGTGGACCATCTCGCTCTTCTCGCGCTCGGTGAGCTTCATGGCGTCGGCGAAGCGGGCCAGGATTTTCTTTTCCCACACCGCGAAATCCCCATCGATCTTGGCGAGGTGAATCCCGAAGAGGAGGATGATCTTCAGGTCGTCCCGGTTGAGGTCGCTCATGACGGTGCCCTCTCTTCGGCCATCCACTCCATCCTTTTCATAGAAGGCCGCCTCCCTCCCCGCGCCGGGGAAGGGAACGATTGTTTTGCCGGACCGTGTTAGGCTGGCTTTATTAAAGACCGGGCCCGGGGTTGCGGGTGAAGCGGGGCGGACGGCGCCGCCAGATTCCATGCCAAGCTCCATGCCCTGATCCGGGCAAGGCTGCGTGCCAGGCTCCGTGCCAGGATCCCTGGGGCGTTCCGTGCGGGAATTCCGCGGGAATTCCACAGGGATTCCACAGAGATTCCGCGGAAATATCTCTCCCGGACACAGCCACCCGTCCTATCCACCCGTAACGGTACGCGAATTCCTCTATCGCACTTACCATGGACTCGCAAATGGGGTCAAAATCAAAATCCGGGAACGGAGCGGAGCGCACTCCACCGGCAGGCAGCTCCGCCACGCCGTCCAAGCACGGGAAAAGCCCGCCCCCACAGCGAAATAGTGCGCGAAAAACTGCGCTTAAAACAGCGAAAAAAACTGTGCGGAAAACTGTGCAAAAATCTGCGGCCCGGCGCGTCCCGGATTCGGCATCGCGCTCCATCCCCACACCCTCCCGGGATTCCACCGCCCAAAACACCGCCCAAAACACCGCCCAAAAGGCTGACTCATCCACCGCG
>CAZOXD010000002.1:62869-72168 GCA_964583525.1 uncultured Pseudomonadota bacterium | reverse complement strand
CACCGCCCAAAACACCGCCCAAAACACCGCCCAAAAGGCTGACTCATCCACCGCGCCTCCCGCCCCGCCAGCCGCCACGAAGGGGGGCGGGCGCAAGAGAGCGGGGCCGAGAGGGAGCGGGCGGCAACCCCGCTCCAAGGGAAGGCGCTCCTTTTCCGCGCGGGTGCTGGCGGCGGAGTCTTCGGGCCCCCGGGGGAGCCTGCTGGAAAGCGCCCTCCGCCCCCCTGAAGCGGGCGGGTATACCCTCACCCACGCTTTTCACCCCTACCCGGGGCGCTTTCACCGGGCCCTTCCCGGCACGCTGCTGGAAGCCCTGCTGCCGGAACCCCAGCTGCTGAATCCTATGGCGCAGCGGAGGGCCTCCGCACCTCCTCCGTTTTTGCCTATTGCGGAAATGCGGGTGCTGGATCCCTTCATGGGCGGAGGCACCACCCTGGTGGAAGCGCAGTTGCGGGGCCTGGCGGTCAGCGGAAACGATCTCAATCCCATCGCCTCCCTGGTGGCCCGGGAACGCACCCGGCCCCGCACCCGGGAACAGGCCCAGAGGGTGGACACGGAGGCCCGCAGGCTGGCGGCCCGGGTGGAGGCCCTGCGCGGCGAGAAAAAACCGCCCCGCTTTCACATGCGCCATCAGCACTCCCTGGCGGCCCATTACCCGCGGCACCTGCTGGCCGAATGCATGCAATGGTTCCGGCTGATCTCCGCCCTCCCCGCAGAGGATGTGCGGGAAACCCTGCGGGCCGTTTTCTCCAGCGCCGTGGTAAAGTTCTCCAACCTGCCCTCCGATAGCCAAGCCGCCAGAGAGAGCGGAGGCAGGAGCGGGGGATGGAACGGCGGAGGCGGGGGGCGAAACGGCGGACGAACCAGCGGAAAGGCCGGGGGCGTACCTGCTCCGCCGAGCTACCCCAAGGGGGCTGTCTCCCGGTTTCTGGTGGACAAATGCGGAGAACTGACCCGGGCCCAGGTGGAACTGGAAGCGCGCATTCCTCCCGGCACGCCCCCGGTGCGGCTCTACACCGAGGACGCCCGCCTGCTGCCCTCCCTGGGATGGGGCGAGTTCGACGCCGTCCTGACCAGTCCCCCCTATCCCGGCACCTACGATTACCACGCCCATCACAAGCTGCGCATGGAGTGGCTGGAGCTGGACGGCGAGGCGCTGCTGGAAGGGGAAATCGGCGCCCGGCGCAAGGAGCATTCCCGGGCGCCCGGCGAGCCCCTGGCTGCCGGCGCGCAGTCCCAAGGAACTGCCGGAAAAGGGAGCGGACGCCCCTCCGGCGCGAAATCCCACGGAACCGCCGGGAGTTCGTGGAGCGCCGGCTTCCGGGATGTGCTGGGCACCCTGGCCCGGGTCACCAAGCCCGGTGGAAGCCTCTACCTGGTAATGGGGGACTGGATTTCCGCGGGCCATGGGTCCGCGGGGCATGGGGTGGACGCCGCGGGCATGCTGACCCGGCTCGCCCGGGGCAAGGGCTGGCGGCTGGAGTCCAGCGCCTCGGTGCGGCGGGAGGTGTTTTCGCCCCGGGAAAAAAAGGCCTACGCCAAAAATGGGAAATGGGAGCACCTGCTCCACTTTCTGCGCGGCGCCTCCTGAGGGGCGCTTTCCGTGGGCGGCATGTTTTCCGCGGCCTGCTTTCCGCAAATTTTTTCTTGTCCCAGCGGAGCTGAGTGGATATACTTGGCTGTTTGTTATGGCAGCCTCCCGGCGGGGAGGCGGAGTATTGTGAAGGGAAGAGCATCCCGGCAGCGCGGGAAAAGCGTGCGGGTGCTACCCTGATTTGCAATTTAAACCGGCCCCAGCGGCCATAAACCGGAACGCACCGGAATAATCCGGCGCACATTACTGCGTTCCACGGGACAAGGCAGCCCCGCCCAACGCTCCTGTTGTGGCGAAAAAGTGCTGCCTGCGCCAATCACCGGACAGGCGTCGTGTTTCCCAGCCACGCCTCCCTTAGCATGACGGAGTTGCACCATGGCAGTCGTATCGATGAAGCAGTTCATCGAATCGGGCGTCCATTACGGCCATCAGACGCGCCGTTGGAACCCGAAGATGAAACCCTACATTTTCGGCGTCAGGCACGGCGTCCACATCATTGACCTGCAAAAATCCCTGCGCATGTTGCGGGACGCCTTCCAGTTCATCCGAGACATCGCGGGCCGGGGCGAATCGGTGCTATTCGTGGGCACCAAACCCCAGGCGCGGGAGATCATCCGCGATCAGGCCATCCGCAGCAACAGCTTTTACATCAACGAGCGCTGGCTGGGCGGGTTGCTCACCAATTTCAATACCGTCAAGCAATCCATCACCCACCTGAAAAAAATGGAGGATCAACGCGGGGAGGACGGCCTCTACGAGGGCATCATCAAGAAAGAGGCCATGCGCATGGAGAAAAAGCGCATCAAGCTGGAAAAGGCCCTGGGCGGCATCAAGGAGATGCGGAAAATTCCCGGCGTCATATTCGTCATCGACTGCAAGAAGGAACGCATCGCGTTGCAGGAGGCGCAAAAGCTGGGCATCCCCATCGTGGCGGTGGTGGACACCAACTGCGATCCGGACCATATCGATTACATAATTCCCGGCAACGACGATGCGATCCGGGCCATCGAGTTGTTCACGTCCACCCTGGCCAATGCCGTGCTGGAAGGCAATGCCCTCTACGAAGCCCAGGCCAAGGCCGCCCCGCGGGAGAAACCGCGCGCCGGACGGGGCCGTGCCGCAGAGAAAGGTGCCGAAAAGGCTGCAGAAAAGACTACCGAAAAGGCCGCCAAGGCCCCCCAGGCCGGGAAGGATGCTCCGGAATCAACCGAATCCACCGAGACCACCGGGTCCAAGGAATCTACGGCCACTGCCGCCCTTGCAACCGAGGCGGCAACATCGGTGGCCACCGATGCTGCCGGTGCCGGCGAGGACACCCCTCCGGAGGTGGATGCTCCCGCAGTGGATGCCACCGATGTGAATGCCACCGTTGTGAATGCCACCGTTGTGAATGCCACCGTTGTGAATGCCACCGCGACGGTAAAAGCGCCCGAACCGGTGGAAACACCGGCGAAATCAACCGGGGAAACCGCACCCGCGGCGGAGGAGAAACCCAAAGCCGCCGAGGCCGAAAAGGCTGACAGGGAAACCTCGGAAACCCCGGAATCCAGGTCCAAGGAGGCTAAAGAGTCCAAGGCCGCCAAAGACAATCAACCGAAGGTTCCCAAGGACAAAGAACCGAAGGTTCCCAAGAGCGAAGACACCGCCGCGGCAGCCGGCAAGGCTGAAAAATCCGAGCCGGCAGAGTCGCCGGAAGCCGCCCCCGCCGCCGGGAAAACGGACGCGGCCGGGAAGGAACAGGAAGCCGGCGGTTGAGCCGGCGCAGGAATGGAGCCGGGCGGAAAGCCCCGCAGCCGAGTCCGTTTTCCCGGCGGCGGGGGCGGAGAAATCGGCCCAAGAGGGATCGCTGCTGGCGATTGCCGGCGACAATGATAAGCCGCAATGATCGGCGACGATGATCAGCGGCTTTGGAGAATGCGGGCGGGAGAATTCAGGAACGAGCTAGCGATAAGGAGAAGGTTGGCATGGCCATTAGTGCAACACAGGTAAGCGAGTTGAGGAAAGCCACCGGCGCCGGATTGATGGATTGCAAGCAGGCCCTGGTCGAAATGGAAGGCGACGTCGAGGCGGCCAAGGACTTCCTGCGCAAGAAAGGCATCGCCATCGCGCAGAAAAAGTCTGGCCGCGATACCAACGAGGGGGGGATCGCCATCCGGATGCGGGAGGATGGCCGCGGGGCTTCCATGGTGCAATTGGCGAGCGAGACCGACTTCGTCGCCCGCAACGAGCAATTCTCCGGACTGCTGGATTCCCTGGCGGCCCAGGCTCTCCAGTCCGGTGCGGACAATCTGGCCGATCAAACTCTCACCGCTGGCCAGGGCACCGTGGGTGAAATGCTCACCGAAGCCATCGGCAAGCTGGGGGAAAACCTGCAATTGCTGCAGGCCGTGCGGGTGGATTTGGAAGGAGAGGGCGTCGTGGGCGGATACGTCCATTCCAACAGCAAAATCGGCGTCCTGGTGGCCCTGGGCAGCGCGAAGCCGGTGTCCGGTGAGGCTGTGGACGCTCTCCAGGGCTTGGCAAAGGACCTGGCCATGCACATCGCCGCGTCCCAGGTCAGTTCCATATCCGGTGACGACATCGACCCGGCTTTGGTGGATAAGGAGCGGGAAATCTATACCGCGCAGGCGAAGGAGTCCGGCAAGCCCGACGACATCGTGACCAAGATGGTGGAAGGCCGGATGAAGAAGTTCCTCAGGGAAGTGACCCTGCTGGATCAGCCTTTCGTCAAAGACCCGGAGCGGGCCGTGAAGCAACTGATCGAGGAGACGGGAAAATCCCTGGACACTTCCCTCACCGTTCAGCGGTATGAGAAATTCCAGTTTTGATGGCCGCCACGTGCACCGGCTTCCGGCGCCGGAGCGCCAATCTCAATTCTACTGGAGCTGAACCCTCTTGAGCGCCAAGTACGACAGTGTCCTGCTCAAACTGAGCGGAGAGATCTTCGGAGGAGAGGAGAAGCGCGGCTTCGATTATCCCATCATCAATTATCTGGCCGGGGAGGTGGCCGAGGTGACCGCCATGAGGGTGCGGTTGGGCTTGGTGGTGGGTGGAGGCAATATCTACCGGGGGGCTTCTTCCGCTCCCGCCGGAATGGACCGCGTGGCGGCGGACCACATGGGGATGCTGGCCACCGTCATCAACGCCATCTGCATGCAGGACGCCCTGGAACGCCAGGGCGTGCACACCCGGGTCATGACCGCCATTGAAATCCGGGCCATCGCCGAGCCCTATATCAAGCGCAGGGCGGACCGGCATCTGAACAAAGCGCGGGTGGTAATCTTCGCCGCCGGCACCGGAAACCCATATTTCACTACCGATACCGCGGCGGCCCTGCGGGCATCGGAGATGGGGGCGCAGGTGCTGATCAAGGGCACCAAGGTGGATGGGGTGTACGACAAGGATCCGGTGCTGCATCCTGATGCGAAGCGATTTTCCGAGTTGAGTTACAACGAGGTATTGAACCGGGATTTGAAAATGATGGATTCCACTGCCATCGCTTTCTGCAAGGACAACAATATTCCCATTCTGGTGCTGGACATCAGCCAGAAGGGCGCGCTGTCCCAGGCCGTGCAAGGCGGCCAGGTCGGAACCCGGGTGCATTGAGCCCGGACGCTGGGGGCGGGCGGCAGAGGCTGTCCGATCCGCGCCGCACTCTCCCGGACTCGCCCAGTGGGCTCTATTTGGAACACGGCGCCCGGCCTGCACGGCCTGGGACAGCGCGCCGGGGGGAGCATAGTAACCGGGGAACCATAGAAATTGGATCCAGCTGCGGCATTTGCCATCCTTCGATCCAACGGGTTATCCCATTGATTGCCCCAGACCCATAAGGAATATGCCGGTCAAGTGCCGGCCGCGGCCCTATCCATTGAAACATCCTACCGGGGAGGTTGCACCATGACCGAGGACATCCAAGCCGAATCGAAACGAAAAATGGACCACACCATCGAGGTGGTGATCCGGGAACTCTCCGGTGTACGCACCGGCCGCGCTTCCGGGGATATTCTCAACCCGGTCATGGTGGAGTACTACGGCACCTCCACCCCGCTGAATCAACTGGCCACCATAAATACGCCCGATCCACAGTTGATTACCATCACTCCCTTCGATCCCTCCTCCGCCAAGGAGATCGTCAAGGCGATCAACTCGTCGGACCTGGGCCTCAATTCCTCCGCGGATGGTGGCGTAATCCGGGTGCCGATTCCCGTACTCACCGAGGAACGCCGGAAGGAACTGGCCAAGCACGTCCACAAGCTGGGGGAGGATGGAAAAATCGCCATCCGCAATATCCGCAGGGATGCCAACGATCATGTGAAAAAGCGGGAGAAGGAAAAGGAAATATCCCAGGACGAGGAAAAAACCGCCGAAACCCAGATTCAAAAATTGACCGATGACCACATCAAAAAAATCGGCGAATTGGTCAAACAAAAAGAAACCGATCTGATGACGGTGTGATTCGGCGGGAGAGCGGCGGGTGACACGACCCCGCGCCACGGAGTATCGTTGGAAGCGCGGGTTCCGCTCCATGATTTCAAGCTCTGGTTCCAGGAACCGGGACCTTCCCCGGCAACCCCGGGGGCGCGGGTCCGACCGGCGGGGCAAGAAAGGCACGGGGGACGCATCGGATCATATCCGCATATCCGCATAACCGCATATCCGGATTTATCTTCCATGTTTTCGTATCTTCTCTATTCCATTTGGCCGTATCAGATATTCCGGTCGGTATTTTTCCGGGGAGGAATGGCCTTCTTGACCACCTACCTGATGATCGTGATCCTCATGCCGTATCTGATCCGGTATTTCCGCAAGGCCGGGATCACATCGGACTTCGTGGTGCCCGAGCCAGGAACGCGGCCTTACACGGGGGGCAAGCCGATCATGGGCGGGGGCCTGCTGGTGGTGGCGATTATGGCATCCATGCTTCTCTGGGTCGAACTGAACCAATTTCTGTTGGCCCTGCTGGCGATCATGGTGATGTTCGGCGGAATTGGCGCCATCGACGACCTGCGGAAAATCCGCCACCGCAGGCGGGTGGAGGCGGGGGGCGAGGAGAAGAAATCCTATGCGGACAAAGCAGACGGACTGAAAGGCGCCACCCGGCTGCTGCTGGAATTTCTCGCCGCTTCCGTGGTCGTGGTAGGCCTGTACCTTCTGGTGGATATCGACGGGCATCTGGTCATTCCGGCCATTCCTCTCAAGTGGTGGTATCCCTACATGCCCCGCTACCTGTTCGTTCCCTTCATGGTGCTGATCATCGTGGCCGGAGCGAATGCGGTCAATTTCACGGACGGAATGGATACCCTGGCCACGGTGCCCATTCTTACCTGCACCCTGTTCGTGAGCGCGCTGGCCTACGTGGGGAGCGACGTGGAACTGGCCGGGCGGCTCCGGCTGCCCATCCTGCCCGCAGACGTCAAGGAGGTGGTGGTGCTTTCCGCTGCCGTCATCAGCGCCGGCCTGGCCTTTCTGCGTTTCAACGCGCCACCGGCGATGATTACCATGGGCGATCTGGGGGCGCTTTCCCTGGGCAGCATGATTTCCGCCATGTTCATCTTCGTGAAGGCGGAACTCTTCCTGCCCATCGTGGGCGGCGTGTTCGTTCTGACCACGCTATCCACGATCATCCAGCGCGTTTTCTTCAAAATCATGCTGTCCTGGAAAGGGCGGGAAATGGCATCCAAATGGCGGTTCTTCTATCGGGCCCCCTATCATCACCATTTGCAGGCCGTCTGGACCTACAGCGATGGCGAAAGGAAGGTTTCGTCTGTGTGGGCGGAAATCCTGAAAAGGATCGGGATTCGCCCCCCGCAACCCGAGGACCAGTTGATTCGCGCGGGGGACGTAAACAGCCGGGTCGTGTGGAGGATCCACATGATGTCGATCTGGCTGTTCGTGCTCGCCCTCGTCGTCTATTTCAAGGTCCGTTAAAACAGATAAAAATGGGGGTCGAAAAATACCGCCTCGAGAATATATTCATGACAGCACGAAAGAAGGCGATGATATTTGGTTTTTCACGTTGCATTTTTACCGGACGTTTGGCAGGGTAAGGTGTGTTGTCATATTAAATACATTATTGGATAACTTAGGTTGATTTTGGCCAGGGCTCCATTTTTTCCTGCGGAACCCGCGCCCCTTGAGGAAGCAACCCGGATGCCCTGGGGAATACCGTCCCCGCATTTCGCGAAGTACAAGGAATATACCGGGAAAAAGGAACATTCCACGGAAAGAAATCGTAATACGATCAGGGAATCATAATTTCATACCTTCAGCGGGCATGCGGAGGGGGCCACGAATATCCCCAGTGCTAAACCAAACTGAACTTGGGAATCCGTTGCGGTCCCGGATTATGTGAGGTTGGCTTGCAAATAATGCCAACTCCATGGCCGCCACCACCGGCGTAATCCACAGACGGCATCCACTGATGGTTGCAATTCATGCCAGTGCTGCCGTCCCTGGAGCGTCCCGGGGAAACCGTATTCGGAAATATGGCCGACGTTCCTGATAACCCATGCTTCCACTACGCATGTTCCCACTACCGCATGTTTCCACAATGAAAGCGCAAGGAAAGCTTAAGGAATCCATCACCCAAGGAAATTACAGCTTCTGGAAATAGGCGTGCAAGGCTCCTCTGAGTCACCCGACACGCCGTACAACCTGGAATCCAAAAAGGAAATATTCAGCAAATGCCAATCCCAACCGCGATTCGATTCGGGAAGCGCCTCGCGGCGATCCTGTCCCTGTTTCTCCTGGCCGGATGCTTTGGCATCGGCTCGGGCAAGCAATCCAGCATCAACCCCGCGACCGATTCCGGCCGGGTGATCCAGGACGTATACGCAATGGTGACCTGGATCGACCTGGGGATCCTGGTCTTCGTATTCGCCCTGTTCTTTTACGCCGTGTTCCGCTATCGGGTCCGCAAGGAAAACCAGGACGAGATTCCTAAACAAGTCCACGGAAGCGCAATTGCGGAGTTGATCTGGACCATCGTCCCGGCGGTGATCCTGATCTTTATCGCCGTGCCGACCTGGTCTGGAATTTTCCGGGCCTCGACCCCCCCTCCGGGCGACCAATTGCAGGTCAAGGCCATCGGTCACCAGTGGTGGTGGGAATTCCAATACCCCGGCCACGGCGTGACCACCGCCAATGAACTGGTGCTCCCGGAGAATCAGGTCGCGGTCATCAAAACCTCCTCGGTGGATGTCATTCATTCCTTTTGGGTGCCCCGTCTGGCGGGAAAAATAGACTCCATGCAGAATCGGGAAAACCTGATCTGGTTTACCTCCCCCAAGGTGTCTTCCGAACCCTCCGAGAATTTACACTACGGCCAGTGCGCCGAATTTTGCGGGACTTCCCACGCCAACATGCGCTTCCGGGTGCGCATCGTGACCCAGCAGGAGTTCGATGATTGGCTGGACCGGCAGGCGCTGCCGCCTGCCCCCGCAAGCGACGACGCCCGGACAGGGAAGGATCTGTTCCTCTCCAAGGGATGCCTGGCCTGTCACACCATCAAGGGGAACCCGGTCGCCGCCGGAGTGTTGGGTCCCAATCTGAACGACCTCATGTCCCGCACCTCCCTGGCATCGGGCATCATGGAAAACACCGCCGGCAATCTCGCGGCCTGGATCAAGAACCCGCAGGCCTTCAAACCAGGCACCCTGATGGGAATCCGAAATGAAAAGGGCGAATACCAGCCGATCCCCATGAC
>CAZOXD010000002.1:58544-62769 GCA_964583525.1 uncultured Pseudomonadota bacterium | reverse complement strand
TGAAGAAATGGCTGAGAAACCCGCAGGCCCTGAAACCGACGACGATCATGCCCCCCGCGGCGGCGTTGACGGATCAGGAGATCGATACCGTCGTCCAGTTTTTAACGGGCTTGAAATAACCCCAAGCTCCCATACGTCACTGCAAGCTCCGGGAGCGGGCCGCATCGAGCGCAGCCATGTGCAAGGCCGAATGGCTCCCCGAATGATTTTCAGGAGAACGATAAGATGACCGAAGCCGCAATCCACCCCCCTCACGCCAACACAGGTCTGGTTAGCTGGTTGACCACTGTTGACGCGAAAAGGATTGGCATCCTCTATGGAGTCACCGCCGCAGTCTTTTTCCTGGTGGGCGGCCTGGAAGCCCTGGCGATCCGTACCCAGTTGATTGTCCCCAACAACGACCTTCTCAGTGCGGATTTCTTCAACGGGCTGTTCACGGTGCATGGGGTGACCATGGTGTTCCTGTTCCTGATGCCGATGAACGCCGCCTTCTTCAACTTTATCGTTCCCCTTCAGATCGGCGCACGGGACGTGGCCTTCCCCCGGCTGAACGCCTTAAGCTACTGGGTCTATCTGCTGGGGGGGATATTCCTGGCGTCCTCCTTCCTGGTGGATCTTCCCAAGATCGGATGGACGGGATATTCCAACATCAACGCCGCCAAGTATACACCCGGCCTGGGCACCGAATTCTATGTGACGGGGCTGCTGATCCTGGGGACTTCCTCCCTGATCGCCTCGGTGAACTTCATCGCCACCATCATCAACATGCGGGCGCCGGGGATGACCCCGTTGCGCATGCCGTTGTTTACCTGGACCACCCTGATCACCAACTTTCTGCTGTTGCTGGCCCTGCCCCCCATCGCCGTGGCCGTCTCGCAGGTGCTCTTCGACCGCACCTTCGGCACTTCCCTCCACGACCCGGAGGGTGGCGGAAGCCTGTTGTTGTGGCAGCATCTGTTTTGGGTGTTCGGCCACCCAGAAGTGTACATTCTGGTCCTGCCCCCGATGGGGATGGTTTCCGAGATTCTGCCCACCTTTTCCCGCAAGCCTCTGTTCGGGTTTTCCACGATGGTGTACGCCACGGCCGCCATCGGTTTTCTGGGCTTCGGCGTGTGGGCCCACCATATGTTCACCGTGGGCATGGGCGCCATAGGCAACGCGGTTTTCTCCGGCCTGACGATGCTGATCGCCATACCGACCGGGGTGAAGATCTTCAACTGGATTTTCACCATCATGGGGGGGCGGTTCCGGCCGACCACTGCGGCCCTGTTCGCCGCGTCGTTCATTCCCATGTTCACCCTGGCCGGGTTGAGCGGAATCATGCACTCCTCCACGCCCATCGACTGGCAGCAACACGATTCCTACTTCGTGGTGGCGCACTTTCACTACACCCTGGTCGCCGGGGCCGTGATGGGCCTGCTGGGCGGCATCTACTACTGGTTCCCCAAGGTGACCGGGCGCCTGCTGAGCGAGAAACTCGGCAAATGGCACTTCTGGCTGATGTTCGCCGGCATCAACCTGACCTTCTTCCCCATGCATTTCCTGGGGTTGGACGGAATGCCGCGCCGCGTCTACACCTATCCGGCCGGGTTCAACCTGGAAACCTGGAACCTGTGGTCCACCCTCGGCGCCTACTTGACCGGTGTCGCCGTGCTGATTTTCGCCTACAACATCATCACCTCCCTCAAGAGCGGGGAGGAGGCCGGCGCGGATCCCTGGGATGCCCGCACCAACGAGTGGGCCGTGTCCTCGCCCCCGCCCGAGTACAATTATGCGCAAATTCCCAACATCGAGGCCCGGGACGATTTCTGGCGCCGCAAGCATGAACTGAAGAATTTCAAGCCGGAAGCCCCGGATCAGGACGTGCATATGCCGCCTCCCAGCAAATGGCCGATTTTGCTGGCCATCGGGCTGGGGATCCTGTTGACGGGGTTCGTGTATACATTGCCCATCCCGGGGCTGGGCGTTCCCTTGAACCTGTTTTCCCTGAACTTCGTCGTGGGATCCCTGATCGTCCTGATTAGCGCCTTCGGGTGGTCCTTCGAGGAATTCGAGATGTAGTCAAGCCGGTAAAGACGATAGTCCCGGGCCGTCCGCGGTGCGGGCTTCACCGGCGGCCATGAGCGCCGCCGCAAATCGACCTGCAAGGGGTTCCGGCCCCATAACCAATTGGGAGTACACCTTGAGCGAAGCAAGTTCTCATGGCCATCACACCAGCCTCGGTGTGGACAACCGCAAGCTGGGCATGTGGATCTTTCTGGCGTCCGAATGCATGCTTTTCGGGTCGTTGATCTTCACCTTCCTGCTGTTCCGCAACAAAGGCCTGGCAGGCCCCACGCCGCAGGAGGTGTTCGATATCAACGTCACAACACTGAGCACATTCGTCCTGCTGATGAGTTCCTTTTCCATCGTGCTGGCCCTGCACAGCATTCAGTCCGGGAACATGAAGGCCTTCCGGCGCTGGATTTTGATGACGGCCATCGGGGGCATCGTGTTCCTGGGCTTTCAGACCTATGAGTTTACCGAGTTCGTGCACCTGGGCCTGGGGCTGAGGGCAAGCACCTTCGCCACCAGCTTTTTCATGCTTACCGGCACCCACGGCGCACACGTGGCGATCGGGGTGATCTGGCTGCTGGCCCTCTGGTTTTCCTCCCTGCGCGGAGGATTGACGGTGGACGGGGCACTCAAGGTGGATACGATGGCCCTCTACTGGCACTTTGTCGACGTGGTGTGGATCGTGATCTTCACCGTCGTTTATCTCTTCGTTTACGTTTAGGAGGCATGGAGCGATGACAGCTGATACCCAAACACACGGGCATCCCACACCCAAAACCTATGCCTTGATCGCCGTGGTGCTGACCACGGTCACCCTCGTCGAATATGTGATCTTCCAACTCGACGTGGGAAGCGCGATACTGGTGCCGGTGTTGACCGTCCTGTCGGTCGGCAAGTTTGCGCTGGTGTGCATGTTCTACATGCACCTCAAGTTCGATCACCACGTGTACACCCGGTTGATCCTCACGGGAATTCTCCTGATGGTGGGGATCATGTTCGCGTTGCTGACCCTGTTCTTCGTGGCCCATCCATTCAACCCGGGCGGCTAAGGGCCGGGAAGGCATACCGCCCCGCCCGTCCCTGGATGAACCCACCCCCCCGCCACCGGCCACCGCCCGATAGCCCGGGACGGGGGGGGTTGCTTTCCATTCATTTCACGCCATAATCGTCCCCCCCGCCGGGAGGCCCCTACGCGAATTTTCGGTAGGTTTTCGGTAGGTTTTCGGCGGATTGTGTTGCAAAACCATCTTCACTGGCGCTCTGTCCATGCGTTCTGCGTTCGCCCACGGCGGCGAGGTCCATCTGGAGGAGGGAATTCCGCAAGGGCTGGCCCTGCTGGCGGAATGGACCCTTGACCCTGTATTTTTAGTGGTGGTGGCCGTTTCCCTGCTCTACCTGCGGGGGTGGTGGCGCACCCTGCGGGGGCGGAGGGCATCCCTGGGGGGCCGGGGATTCCCGCTGCTGCGTCCCATTGCCTATCTGGGCGGAGTGGGGGTGATCGCGCTGGCGTTGTTGAGTCCGATCGATTTTCTGGCGGACTATTCCTTCACGTTCCACATGGTGCAGCACGAGTTGCTGGTGATGATCGGGGTACCCCTGTTGCTGCTGGGCGCCCCGTTTCTTCCCGTGGTGCGGGGCCTGCCCGGTATGGTGCGGCGCGGAGTATTTATTCCCTTTGCGCAAAACGGCTGGGTGCGGCGGTTCATCCTGTTCGTCACCCATCCCCTGGTGGCCTTCGCCCTGTTCATCTTCCTGTTCATGGCCTGGCACTTCCCGGGGCTCTACAACGCGGCCCTGCGCAACGAATGGCTGCACTATCTGGAACATGCCTGCTTCGTCTTTGGCGCGGCGCTGTTCTGGTGGAACATCATCACGCCCTATCCCTTCCCGTCCCGCTTGAATTTCCTGATGCGGATGATGATCCTGTTCGCCTCGACCATTCCCAACGGCGCCCTGGCGGCCACCCTGTCCTTTTCCAGGGAATTGTTCTACGCCTACGGCGCGCTGGAGGGATTCTGGGGAATGACCATGGTTGAGGAGCAGCAACTGGGCGGGATTCTCATGTGGGCCGTCGGTGGCACGGGACGCCTGATCGCCATGACCATCGTCTTCATGGTGTATGCCAGCAGGGAGGAAAAGAAGGAACCCCGCTTCGCTCATCTGGCGCAAG
>CAZOXD010000002.1:53720-58444 GCA_964583525.1 uncultured Pseudomonadota bacterium | reverse complement strand
CGTTCACGAGTTCGTTCCTTGCTGGCCTTTTCGTTCCGGGTGTGATGGATGCCCAAAGCGCTGGGGGGCCGCCTGGAGGAGTGTATCGAGGTCCTTGTCCCCCCGTCCGGACAGGCCGACGACGATGGTTTTCTCCGGCTGCATGGTGGGAGCCACCTTCATCACTTCCGCAATGGCGTGTGCGCTTTCCAGGGCGGGGAGAATCCCTTCCAGCCGGGACAGCTCGAAGCAGGCGTCCACCGCCTCGGAGTCGGTGACGGGGACGTAAGTGACCCGGCCGGTCTCGTGGAGATAGCTGTGCTCCGGCCCCACCCCGGGATAGTCGAGCCCGGCCGAGATGGAATGGGCCTCGGTGATCTGGCCCGCCTCGTCCTGGAGCAGGTAGCTCTTGCTGCCATGAAGGATGCCCACCTCCCCGGCGGTGAGGGTGGCGGCGTGCTCTCCGGTTTCGATGCCGCGCCCGGCGGCCTCCACTCCGCGCATGGCGACGCCGGGCATGTCCAGGAAGTGGGCATAGAGTCCCATGGCATTGCTGCCACCGCCCACGCAGGCGATCAGCAGGTCCGGCGGACGCCCGGTCTTTTCCATCATCTGGCTGTGGGTCTCTTCCCCGATGATGCGCTGGAAGTCCTTCACCATGGCCGGGTAGGGATGGGGCCCCGCCACCGAGCCGATGACGTAGAAGGTGTCGTCCACCGTGGCCACCCAATCGCGCATGGCCTCGTTCATGGCGTCCTTGAGGGAGGCCGATCCGCTGTTCACGGTGCGCACCTCGGCGCCCAGCATGCGCATCCGGGCCACGTTGGGGGCTTGGCGCTCGATGTCCTTGGCGCCCATGAAGACCACGCATTCCAGGCCGAACAGTGCGGCCATGGTGGCGGTGGCCACGCCGTGCATGCCGGCGCCGGTTTCGGCGATCACCCGTGGCTTGCCCAGCCTGCGGGCCAGCAGTACCTGCCCCAATGTGTTGTTGACCTTGTGGGCGCCGGTGTGATTGAGGTCCTCGCGCTTGAGATAGATCTGCGCGCCCCCGCAGGCTTCCGTGAGCCGCCGGGCGAAGTAGAGGGGGGAGGGACGCCCCACGTAGTCGGCCAGGTAGCCGCGCATTTCCTCCCAGAACGCCGGATCGTCCTGGGCCTCCTTGTAGGCGGCGTTCAGCTCTTCCAGGGGTGCGATCAGGGTTTCCGGGACGAATTTTCCCCCGAAGCGGCCATAGTACCCTTCCCGGGTGGGTTCTCCCGAAGCGGTGCCGGCTGCTGTGGCGTTGGGGGTGGCGGATGAATCGCGGTCAGACTGCGGCATGGGTAGCACTCCCTTGTCGTGGTTCCGTTCCGGCGTGGGCGACGGCGCGGAAGAAGGCTTCCACCTTGGCGGGGTCCTTGCGCCCCGGCGCCGCTTCCAGGGAGGAAGAGGCGTCCACCGCCACGGGCCGGGCAATGCGGATGGCTTCGGCGACGTTGTCCGGGGCGAGTCCTCCCGCCAGGATCACCGGATGATGGCGGCCCACCTGCCGGGCCCACTCCCAGTTGAAGGCGTGCCCGGTGCCTCCGTGCAATTGCTCTGCGTGGGTGTCCAGCATCACCGTACTGTCGGGCTCGGATTGCACACGGGCCACATCTCCCTGCGCCTTGAGCTTGAAGGCCCTGTATCCGGGCCGGTTGAGCATGGCCAGCATCTCATGAGGCTCCCCGCCATGCAGCTGGATGCGGTCCAACTGGCACAGTTCGGCGATTTCGTTCATCCGCTGCGGGGATTCCCCCACGAACACCCCCACCCGGAGGGTATAGGGATGCAGCAGGTTGACAATGGCCGCGGCGTCTTCCGGGGTGACGGCCCGCGGGCTGGGCGCGTAAAAGATGAATCCCAGGGCGTGGGCCCCGCAGGCCTCGGCCAGGCGGGCGTCTTCCGCATGGGTGATCCCGCAGATTTTCACCCGGACGCTCAAGAAGCCGCCTCCCGGGGCTGATCCCCGCTTTCCGGTGCTTCCCGCAATCCGCGCAGATGCGCGGCAGGGTCCTCCGCGGTCATCAGGGCTTCCCCGATCAGGAAGCCGTCTACGCCGGCCTCCAGCAGACGCAGCACGTCCCGGCGGGTATGAATGCCCGATTCCGCGATGCAGATCCGCTCGTCGCCATAGAGATGCAACAGCGATTCGGTGCGGGCCAGGTCCACGGAAAAGGTGCGCAGGTCACGGTTGTTGACTCCGATCACTACTGCTCCTACATCCGCGGCCCGCAGGAACTCTTCCTCCCCGGTCACTTCCACCAGGGTGTGGATGCCTGCTTCCCGGGCGCTGGCGGCCATTTCTCCCAGTAGATCCCCGGGGAGGATGGCCGCGATGAGCAGGCAGGCGTCCGCGCCCAGAGCCCGGGCGTAAAAGACCTGCCAGGGTTCCAGCAGGAATTCCTTTTGCAGCACGGGCAGGCCCACGGCGTCCCTGGCCTGGGCCACCCAATCGGTGGAGCCCCAGAAGAAGGGGCCGTCGGTCACCACGGAGATGGCGCGGGCCCCGCCCTGCTCATAGGCGCGGGCTTGGCGGGCCACGTCGCCATGGAAGGGAAATTCTCCCTTGGAGGGCGAGCGGCGTTTGATCTCCGCGATGATGCGCACAGGGGTGGATTCTGTGCTGGATTCTGCGCTGGCGCCTGGCTCTCCACCCCGTGGCCGCGCCCCTTTCAGGACGGCCGGGAAATCCCGCACGGGCGGGGCTGTCAGGGCCTGCCCGCGTACTTCCGCCAGGGGGCGGCGGCGCATCAGACCAGCCACTTCCCTGCGTTTTTCGGCGACGATTTTTTGGAGAATATCGCTCATGGCTGGTCGGGCCCCGGCCCGGTGTCGTGTTGGATGCGCTTGGCTTCCGAGTAGGCCACCACCTTATTCAGCACCGCATGCGCCGCCCCGGATGCCAGGCAGTCCCGGGCCAACTCCACCCCCTCGGCGATGGACCCGGCCTTGTCCGCGGCGTAGATGCCGGCTCCGGCATTGAGGATTACCTGGTCGGTGAAGTGCTGCTCCGCCTTCCCGGCCAGCACGGCCTTGGCGATGCGCACGGAACTTTCCGCATCGGCGAGGGAGAGCGCCTCCAGAGGCACGGTGGCCATCCCGAAATCCCCGGGGTTGAGCGTGTACTCGGTCACCTCTCCTCCCTTTTGCTCCACCACCTTGGTGGGCCCGGTGAGGGTGATCTCGTCCATGCCGTCCTCCCCGTGCACCAGCAGGGTGTGGGTGGCCCCCAGGTCCTGGAGCACGTTGGTGAAGCGGTGCAGGTTATCCTCCCGGTTCACGCCCAGCAGGTAGGTTTCCGCCGCCACCGGATTGGTGAGCGGGCCCAGATGGTTGAAGATGCTGGGAATGCCGATCTCCTTGCGCGGTCCGATGGCGAATTTCATGGAAAGGTGAAACACCGGCGCGAACAGGAAGGAGAAGCGGTTCTCGTCGACGCCATGGATGGCGTCCGCGGGGGAAATGTCCAGATTCACTCCCAGGGCTTCCAGGATATCCGCGCTGCCGAACATTCCGGTCATGGCGCGGTTGCCGTGCTTGGCCACGTGAACCCCGGCGGCGGCGGCGGTCAAACCGGCCAGGGTGGAGATGTTGAGGGTCTTCAGGCCGTCCCCGCCGGAGCCGACGATGTCCAGCACGGGCCGGTGCTTCAGCGGAAGGTGAAAGGCCTTGGAGCGCATCACGTAGGCCGACCCCGCCAGTTCCTCCCGGGTTTCCCCCTTGGCGTGCAGGGCCGTCAGGTAGGCGCCGATCTGGGCGTCGCTCCAGCCGCCGGTCATGATGCCTTCCATCACCACGGCCGCCTCGTCCTGGGTGAGATTATTGCCCGCCGCCACGTAGCGGAGCACTTCCTGGGGGGTTTGCATGCCGGATTCCTTTACGTCCTTTGCTGCGTTCTCGGGTGCGATATCGGGTTCGCTCAGGGTGGCGGGGATTCGACTATACCCCGCCACCAACAAAAAAGGCCGCGTGCGGTATGCATGCGGCCTGTCCGGGGACTGCGATGGGAAATTGCTCTTAGGGACGCATCCGGGCCCGCATGGGAAAAACCTGCCACCACCAGCACCAGTCCCGCGAAATAATTGTGCCCTGTGCGTCCATGAATTCCTGCCGGGGTCTGCTGTACATGACTGCGCTGAACATGCCTGCCGGGGTTCCCGCCGGATGCGATTGTTATCCGCATACATAAGGGGAGCGGGGGGGGATTGTCAACCTTGGGTGAGGGCGAACGGACCGAACCGGATACCTGATCCGCCGGCTCTCTCCCCCCCCTCACTCCCCCAGCATTTTCTTGAGGAAGGCGATCTTGCGCGGGCAGGCCCTGGTCTGGATACAGGAGCGGTAGACCAGCAGGGGTTTCCCCGGTTCGCGCAGATCCACGCGATAGGGCTTGCCCAGCAGCCGGGTGTGGACGTAGATCGCGAAGGCTTCGGCGAAGTCGTCGTAGAGGTTGGTGCTGCCGTAGAGGGAGGGAAAATCCGTGACGGCCAGCGTCTCGTACACCTGCCGGGCCTGGGCCAGAGCGAGGGGGGCCTTGTCGAAGCGGTAGAAGCCGGTCTTGTGGAGGCCGGGAAAGCGCTCCTTCCAGCGGGAGATGGTTCCCTTGCCCTTTCGCTTTGACCAGGAATAGTTCACGAACGGATACCCGCCGGGGGGGCGGGGCGCCTTTTCCTCCTCCCAGGTGGGATGCGCCTGCATTCCCAGCCCCAGCACATGCCCCA
>CAZOXD010000002.1:46577-53620 GCA_964583525.1 uncultured Pseudomonadota bacterium | reverse complement strand
GTCGTCCTCCACCATGTACACCGCCGCCAGATAGCGTTCGGCCAGGGTACGGACCGCCGCGGGAAGCTCGCGCACCACCTTGCGCACCACGGGATCGAGGGGATGACCGGGAGAGGCCGGGCGGGGGCGGATGTCCCGGCCGTAATCGTCCCGGTTGGTGCGGTGAATCTGGTCGATCAGCACCCGGTCCGCGGGAATCACCCGCTGCCCCAGGGGCGCTTTCAGGGTCTGCGCGTGGCGCTCATAACGCAGGGCGGGCGGAGTGGGGGCCGCGCATCCGGCGGTGAACAGCAACACAGACAACAACAACAGCAACAACAGCCAGGCTGCGGACGCCCGGTCTTGCCTGATTCGCGTATTTTCTGTGCGCTTCATCCTATGCGATCTTCAAAATATGCAGTATAGAAAGGGATGCGGGTATTCAACACCAATTGGTGGCGCCTCGCAATCTACCGCCTTGCGCCGGAGGCACGGTCTCCGGCGGATTTCCGGTCGGTGTGCCGGCCCTGCGATTCCTGGAGATGAAAAGCATGTTGAAACGAATCCTGGCGCCACTCGATTCCTCAGAGTTCAGCAAAGCGGCCACGCGCATGGCGGCTCATATCGCGCTGCGGGATGGAGAGGATGGGGCTACCCTGGCCGGATTGAGCATTGTCGATCTGGATCAGATTCCCCACGGGCGATTCGCCAACATCGTGCCCCGCGACCAGATCATAGCGGATGCGGAGAAAGAGGCGGATGAACTGATCCGGAGTTTTCAAAAGGAAGTTCAGGACATGGGGGTTCCGCCCGAAAAGGTGGAAACCGTGAAGGCCAGCGGATCGCCCTTTCGGGAGATCATCCGGGAAAGCGTTTTCAGCGACATGATCGTGATGGGCGAGAAGTGCTCCTTTCCCCCCGTCAACCAGGACTATGAAACCCTGAGTCACCTCTATCACGAGGCCTCCCGTCCCGTGCTGATCACGGAGCGGGACTTCAACTCGGTGGATACGGTGGTAATGGTGATGGATGGCACCGCGCCTTCCTCCCGCATGATGTATAATTTCGTGCATCTCAACCCTTTTCCTTCGTCCCAGGTGGTGCTGACCTATTCCGAGGAGGAGGAGAAGGAGTACAACCTGAAGAATTTTTTCCAGCGTGTGGAAGCCTTTCTGTCCTCCTACGGCCTGAGCGTGCGCACTAAATCCTTCCCCGGCGCCGTGGAAAGCGAGATCTCCGGTATCGTTGGCCATGAAAAGGCCCAGGTGCTGGCCCTGGCGGTGCATCGGCAACATTTCCTGGAAAAATTGAGCGATCCGCTCCTGCTGCGGGAGAACTTTGCCACCCGCCTGCTGCACAGCGTCTCGGCCTCCTTGTTCGTCGTTCATTGATTGATTGCCATCGCACTTAAATGCCATCGTACTTAAATGCCATCGAGATTAATTGCTATCGGGGAGGCGATTCGTTTTCCCGCGCCGATGATGATTTGCGTTGGCCGCGGCCCTGGCATGACCGCATCCGGAGCGTGCCCGTTCCGCTTAAATCCGGCTTTGCGGGCGTGGCCGCCTTGATTTCTTTTCATCCCGGCGCACGGACTCGGTGCGCGTTTTCCTGCTGACGATGCCGGAAACCAATCCCCAGCCGACCCCAGCGGACCGGATCTTCAATGCGGACTACATCAAGCTGTGGTTCGGGTTGATGTTCTTCATGCTCAACATGAGCATTTTCAATCTGCTCCCCTACTACCTGGAGTTGCGGGGGGCCAGCCCCGACTTGTACGGAACCATCGCCGGTTCCATGGGCGTAGCGAGCTTCCTCTGCATTCTGGTGCTGGGATCCTGGGCGGATCGTTGGTCCCGCAAGACCACCATCACCGTCTATTTCATGGCCGCGCTGGCGGGAAACCTCCTGACGATTTGGGGCGGCGAGTTCGACGATCTGCGCTGGTTTTACCTGCCGCGAATGTTGCAGGGGGTGTTCATGGGCGTGGGATTTCCCATCGTATTTTCCTGGGCGGTGGAGGTGACGCCCCCCAACGTGCGGCATCTGGTGCTGGCCTGGCTGGGAATCGGGGGCATCCTGGCCAATTCCCTTGGCCCCACCCTGGCGGAGGTGCTGCTTTCCCTGCAGGGATCGCTGGAAGACCCGGATGCCTACTTTTGGGTGTACGTGATGGCCACGGGATTTCAATTGATCTCCCTGGCGTTCTTTCTCGCCACTACCAATTTCCATCCGCAATTGACGGACGGCCAGGCCAGCCGGGGCCTCCTGCCCCTGCTGCGCCGGAGGGAATCCCTGCACGTCCTCGCCGTGGCCTGTATTTTCGGGGGAATGTTCGGAATTATGATGTCCTTCGGGAAGAATTTCACCGCATCCCTGGGGCTGCAGTACTTCAGTGTCCTCCTCTGGTCCTATTCCATCGGGGCCATCGCAAGCCGCATCTTCATGCGGCAGATCGTCAAATGGATGGACCAATCCCAACTGATCGCACTGGGCCTTTCCGGAATGGGGGTGGCCTTCCTGTTCATGGGCACCACGCAAGGATATCCGGGCGTGGGGAGCGCGGGGTTTTTGTACGGATTGTCTCACGGGGTGCTCTACCCCATGCTCTATGTCCAGTTCCTCAACTTTCAGGCTCCGGGGGAAATCGGACGCGGCGCGACCTTGTTCCAGGGATTTTTCACCATCGGGTGGGGGCTGCTGCCCATGGCGGGCGGCGCCATCATCCGCCTGACCAATTTCCCCTTCCTCTTCAGCCTTCTCTCCGTATTGGCCGGCTTGGGAATCATCCTGCAACTCAACGCGGACCGCCTGGTCCGGGAACGAAAGGAGGGAGGAGAGAGGTTGTGAAGGGAATCCACCTCTTTCCCAATACTTCCCATGCCGAATCCCTTATGGCAGGGGTTTTCCGGCAGCGGTTTTTCAACCGATATTTTCCATGAATTCGGAGAATGGGTTGTGATACCCTGAGGGATCGGCATTGAAAATTCCACGGCAGTATCTCGGCAAAAAATATGGGGAATCGTCGGCAAATACATGTTGACATCGGATAAGTAGTTATGTTTAAATGATAATTATTCTCCTTTAAGAACCTTGGTATTCCTGGAGAAATGCCTTATCCACCCCCAACCTTATCGCTGAAAGGAATGAATGACATGGCAGAATTAAAGGGCAGTAAAACCGCACAGAACCTGATGGACGCATTTGCCGGCGAGTCTCAAGCCAACCGCCGTTACCTGTATTTCGCAAAGATCGCCGACGTGGAAGGCTATCCGGATGTGGCCGGTCTTTTGCGCGACACGGCGGAAGGGGAAACCGGTCATGCCCATGGCCATCTGGATTTCCTCAAAATCGTGGGCGATCCGGCCACCGGGATGCCGATCGGAGATACGGAGAAAAACCTCAAGTCCGCCGTTGCCGGTGAAACCCACGAATACACCGACATGTACCCCGGCATGGCCAAGTCCGCCCGGGAAGAAGGGTTCTCGGAAATCGCGGATTGGTTCGAAACCCTGGCCAAGGCCGAGAAGTCTCATGCCGGACGCTTCGAGCAGGCCCTAAGCAGCCTGTAAAGCCCAAGGTGTCCGGTTGGATTCGGCCCCGTGGCGTCCCGATTCGGCGGGCGCCGCGGGGATTGCCATTGTGATTCTCCCCGCATGTTCTCAGGGAGCAATCTTCTTGTTGCGGCCCGGATGGAACAGCCGAACCGGAATGAAAATCCAATGACAATTCCCAAGGAAAATCCCCACGGAAGATCCATTGTCATTGCTGAGGGAAGCGAAGAATCCCGCCCATCCTCCCATGTTGATGCTTCGTTTCGCTCCGCATGATAAATGACGGTGTATCCGGAGATTTTCATTTCTTCCGGCCGGCTCCGGTAATTGCGATTCTCCCCGTTCATCCTTCCCCCATAGGACCCCATGAGCCGCATAGCCGCCCAACCTACGCCCGGAATATCCTACAGTCCCAATGATGCGC
This sequence comes from uncultured Pseudomonadota bacterium, assembly GCA_964583525.1. GTDB lineage: Bacteria > SAR324 > SAR324 > SAR324 > JACQKK01 > CAZOXD01. Next base: position 49,663 of record CAZOXD010000002.1, on the reverse strand, counting down.
ATTACTTCCAGGAGGATGCGCTGCTGGGAGAACTGCACCGGGTGTACGACATCTGCCATGGCTGCCGGATGTGCTTCAATCTCTGCCCTTCCTTTCCCCTCCTGTTCGAATATGTGGACAAGCTCGATGGGGACGTGCGGAAGCTGTCGGAGCAGGATAGCGATACGGTGGTGGACGCCTGCTTTCAGTGCAAGATCTGCTATGTCAAATGCCCCTACACGCCCGATGACGGGCATGAGTTTCAGCTGGATTACCCGCGCCTGATGCAAAGAGCCAAGGCCGTGCGGGTGCGCAAAAAGGGGCTGGCATTGCGCGAGAGGCTGCTGGGAAATCCGGATCTGCTGGGCAGGCTGGCCGGGCTGACCCCATGGCTGGCCAACCTGGCCAACCGCATCAAGCCCAACCGCTGGCTGCTGGAAAAAATGCTGGGAGTGCACCGCCACAAGCTGCTCCCCAAATTCCATGGGCAAAGCTTCATGGCCTGGTTCCGCCGCAACCGGGGGCAGTACGCCCTGGACGGTTCCAACGGAAAGGTGTTCTATTTTCCCACCTGTTTCGTCAATTACAACAACCCCGAGATCGGCAAGGCGGCCATTTCCGTGTTTTCCCGCAACGGACTCACGGTGGCCTGCGACTACAAGCAGTGCTGTGGAATGCCGGCCCTGGATGGCGGAAACGTGGAGGAGGCCCAGCGGAAGGCTCAGGCCAATATCGAGCAACTGCTGCCCTACGTGCGCGAAGGGTACAAGATTCTGCCCACCAATCCCACCTGCTCCATGATGATGCGCAAGGAGTATCCCGAACTTGTGGAGGGAGAAAACGCCAGGGAACTCGCCGCGGCCGTGATGGATCCCAACGAATATCTCAACGAGATGCGGCGCGATGGAAGGCTCGACAAGGGCTACAAAACCACCCCGGGCAAGCTGCGCTACCATGTGCCCTGCCACCTGCGCGCCCAGAATATCGGCTACCGCTCCCGGGACATGATGCGCAACATCAGCCCGGAAACCGAAGTGGAACTGGTGGCGGAATGCTGCGGGCACGACGGCACCTGGGCCATGAAGCGGGAGTACTTCGACTATTCCCTGCAATACGGACGCAAGGCCTTCGACGGCCTGAAGGGGGAAGGAACGATGGTCACCGACTGCCCCCTGGCTGCCATCCAGTTCGAGCAGGTCACGGGAACCAAGCCCCTGCATCCGCTGCAGGTGCTGGAGCGGGCCTATCGCGAAGACGGATTTTCCACCCCGGTTTCGGAGCCGGTTTCGGAACCGGACCAGGATGAATGATCCTTTGTGGACCTTTCCATTCGCAATCAACACGAGAAGGAATAATTGACCATGGAACCTGTACAGCTTTCGGAAGTAGTGGATTTTGCCGAATACGAGCGCATCCGCCCGGAATTCAGAACCCGGGTATTGGCCGAAAAGGAACTGCGCCGATTGGCCGTGGGCCCGGACTTCACCTTCCTGTTTGAAAACCACCTCACCCTGCTCTACCAGGTGCAGGAAATGGTGCGGGCCGAACGGATCGGCAAGGAGGATGCCATCGCCCACGAAGTGGGGACCTACAACCAGCTACTTCCCGCGGGAAAAGGGCTGGCTGTAACGCTGCTCATCGAATACACCGACCCCGCGGAACGGGATATTCATCTGAGAAAGCTGGTGGGAATGGAAAATCACATCAAGCTGGCGATGGAAGGGTTGCCCGAGATGAAGGCGAAATTCGACACCCGGCAAATGAACGACGAGAAGGTCAGCGCGGTGCATTACCTGCAATTTTCCGTGGAAGCCGCCCACTTGGAAGCCTGGTCCGAACAGGCCCGTTCCGGCGGAATCCGGATGGTGGTGGACCACCCCTATTACTCCCACGATGCGATGCTGCCCCCGCAAACCGCGGAGGCGCTGGAACGGGATCTCAAGGGCTGATTTCCCGGGCCGGTTCGATCCCTCCCGATCCGCCGGCAGGCTGGATCTCCATGTGACGCCCCTCGCACCCATCCCCCCCTACCGGCCATGACCTCTTCCCGCCACCCGGAATCCGCTCTCCTGTCGCGGCGGATCAAGGAAGAGGCGGCCCGGTTGGGGTTTGCCCTGGCCGGCATCGTCCCCGCCGCGCCCGCGCTTTCCCACGGTTTCTACGAGCAATGGCTGGCGCAGGGATTCGGGGGTGAAATGGCCTATCTGCACCGTCACGCGGAGGGCAAGCGCGATCCCCGCGGACTGGAACCCTCCGCACGCTCCCTGATCGTGCTGGGATATCCCTATCCCGCCGCACCGGCGTATTCAATATCACCGAATCCGGCAGCCCCCTATTCCGCATCCCCCCACCCGGCAGCCCCGCTGCGGGGCCGCATCAGCCGCTATGCCCTGGGAGCGGATTATCACGATGTGCTGGGCGAGAAGCTGCGCCGGCTGGCCGGGTTCATCGAGGAGGCAACCGGGAAACCCCTCACGGCCCGCCCATGCGTGGATTCCGCCCCGCTGATGGAACGTGAGTACGCGGCCCGGGCCGGGCTGGGCTGGGTGGGACGCAACGCCATGCTGATTCATTGGAAGCTGGGCTCCTGGCTCTTCCTGGCGGAATTGCTGGTGGACCTGAAATTGGCCTGGGACACCCCGCCCCGCCCCGGAAGCGGGCAGGCCAGCCGGCCCCGGCATTCCCAATCGCAAGACGCAGTCCCGTCCCCGCTGCCGGCCCTGAATCTGCGGGAAAGCTGCGGGACGTGCCGGGCCTGTATCGAGGCCTGTCCCACCGGGGCCATCGTGAGGGACAAAACGGTGGATTCCCGCCGTTGCATCTCCTACCTCACCATCGAGTTGAAGGGCCCTATTCCCCGCGATTTGCGCCCGGCGATCGGGGATTGGGTGTTCGGGTGCGACATCTGCCAGGAAGTATGCCCCTGGAACCGCAAAGCGCCCCAGGCCCGGCAATCCCCCGCCGGTAGCGCCATGGATGCCCTGGAGCCCGCGCCCTCCCTGCCGGCCCTGCTGGCCATGGACGAAGGCGCTTTCCGGAGCAAATACCGTCACACATCCCTTTGGCGGGCCAAACGGCGGGGCGTGCTCCGCAACGCGGCTATTGCA
>CAZOXD010000002.1:37395-46477 GCA_964583525.1 uncultured Pseudomonadota bacterium | reverse complement strand
CTCTCGGGCGCCCTGCGGGATGCGGAACCCCTGGTGCGCGGCGCGGCGGCGTGGGCCTTGGGAAGGATGGCGATCCCTCCCCTGAACCACCCGGAAGCACGGGAAACGCTGACCGCGGCCCTGGAATCGGAACGCGACCCCACCGTGCGGGAGGAAATCGCAGCGGCGCTGCGCTGAAGGGCCGGAGAGAGTCCGGCTTCGTACGGCGTGGCTTGTGCGGAACAGTCCCTTTCTGACGGCCCTCGTCTGAAGGCGGCCCCCATTCCCCAACCCGCCCACTCCCCTACCCGCGCCGCTTCTTCCGCACCCCGCTGAAAGTGTAGGCGCACTCCAGGCCCTGGCACTTCATGCACTTGCCCAGGGAGGGGCTCATTTCGTAATCGAAGCGCATCCCCTCCAGCCACCCCGTCACGCGGGCGAAGATTCCGCACAGGTAGTGCTCTCCCAGGCCTACCGCGTTGATGTTGTCGTGGGCGAAGCAGCGTTCGATCTCCATCCGGTAGGCGTCCTCCCCCGTGGCGATCACCCTGTATTCCAGCAGTTGCGGGCCAAACAACCCGATCACCAATTCCTGGAAGAGTAGAAAATCGGCAATGGATTCGAGGGCCCCCTGCCCGGACAATCTTAGGGCCCTCTGGGCTTCCACCTTCCCCAATTCATGGGAAGCCGCCTGATTGATGCGGTTGGTGGCTTCCATGCCGTATTCCTCCAGCACCGCGTTGAACCACCGCGCGTCGTGGGACATCCAGTTCTTGACGATCAGGGACTCGCGCTTGTCCTGGGCGATCCCGGAGAGAATCCGCTGGGCCTTCCCGAACAGCCCGGGTTGGAGGTTTTCCGATTCCGGCATGTTTGCTCTCTCTTCCGGGCTCTCTTCTCAGGGTTCGCGGCGGAGCGGCCGCCACCGGCAAGTGGGTTGGACAAGTGGATTGGACATGGGGTTTGGATCAGGCTCCCTGGCTTTCCAGGTAGGCGTAGGCGTTGCGGAAGAGGGCGATCCCGGCTCCATCCTCCCCGGCGAAGGGACGCCGGGTCCATTGGGGATGGTTGGTGTGGTGATTGTACGCCTCCGGGTGCGGCATCAGTCCCATCACGGTGCCCGCGGGATTGCACAACGCCGCCACCCCATGGGCCGTGCCGTTGGGATTGTCCGGATAGGCCTCCGTGGGCGTACCGTCCGCCAGGGTGTAGCGCAGGGGCGCCAGCCGGGATTCCACCAGGGATTCCAACACCCCTTCGTCCGCCCCCACCAGCTGTCCCTCGCCGTGGCGCACGGGCAGTTCCAGGCCCTCCACGTCCCGCGTGAAAATACAGGGTGAGGCCGGATCGGTCTTGAGGCGCACCCAGCGGTCCTCGAAGCGGCCCCCGGCGTTGGTGGTGAGGGTCACGGCTTGGCGTCCGTTGCCGGCGGTGGTTTCTCCGGCATTTCCGGCGGTGTTTTCGCTGGCGTTTCCGGCGGTGCTTATCCCGGCGTTACCGCCGGTGCTCTCTCCAGGCAGCAGTCCCAGCCGTACCAGCAGTTGAAAGCCGTTGCAGATGCCCAGCACCAGCCCCCCCGAGGCGACGAATTGGCGCAGCCGATCCAGGAAGGTGCCCCCGCCGGGCAGGGCGCGGTAGCGGAAACGGTTGGCGCAGGCCCGGGCGCCTCCCAGGTCGTCCCCATCCAGGAAGCCCCCGATGAGCACCAGGAAGCGGTATTCCGCCAGATCCAACGGCGGGGCTTGGGGCGAGGCGCTATAAATTTCGCTGATATGCCGCACCTCGACGGAACCGGTCGCCGCCCCGCCCCGCTCGCAGGCGTAGGCGGTCTCCTTCTCGCAGTTGGTGCCGTAGCCCGATAGAATCAAGGTGCGCATTTTCAACCGGAATTTAGCTTCTTCATAGAGGTTTGGCATCTTCGTAGATTCGCTCCCGCAGGTGGGGGCTGATCCCCTTATCCGTGAGGACATCAACGGGAAATCCGAGGGTTTCCTCCAACTCCTGCCAGAATCCCACCAGATCGAGGTAGGTTCGTCCGGGTTCCATTTCCACGAGGAGATCCAGATCGCTTTCGTCCGCTGCTTCCGCTCTGGCCACGGAGCCGAACACCCGCACGTTTCTTGCGCCGTGCTTTTCGGCCAGCCCAAGGATGACATTGCGCCATCGGGTCCGGAGGATTTCCAGATTCATCATGAAGAACCCATTGCGTAAGCGATACTTTGGCCCTTGAGCGATGAAGCCGTGCCTCATACTTCCGGCGCGACGTTCTGCCATTAGGCACTAGCGCCGCTCAATACGCCGTCACCCCGAACATCCAGGGATGGGCGAGGATGAATCCCGCGTAGAGCAACAGTCCCACGGCGATGCGCAACCAGCCGATCTCGCCCAACTTCAGGGAATTGCGGCCCGTGAGAATGGCCGCGAAGGGCACGTTGGAGGTGGCCGCCGCGAAGGCTTCCCAGTCCGCGCCCAGGGTGGCCTTCCTCTTCCTGTCTATCAGGAAGGGGCCGGTCAGGGCCAGCAGGAAAAACCCCCCGAAGAACAACAGCGAGCCCTGATCCCCGTTGGCCAGGATGTGGGAGCCGGACCAGAGCAGGATCGCCCACTGGATCGGATGCCGGGTCACCCGCACGATGCCCCGCGCCGGGGTCTTGCGGGTCAGCACTTTCTCCTGTCCCAACGAGGTGGGATTGCCGGTGGAAACGCCCGCCGCCAGCAGGATCAGGGCCAGGGGCATCGCCACCAGAGGCAGATAGGCCAGAATTTCCGGCGGCTCCCACAGCAGGGGAGAAGAAGGGGCGTCGTAGGCCATCACCATCCACACCAGGGCACCCAGGGAAATAACGGAAAAGAGCCCCTGGAACGGTTTCTTCCCGATGACGCTTACCAGCATTCCCCGCAGGGGGGTGCTGGAAAGCCCGATATGGCTGACCAGAAAGAAGGCCGATGCGATCGCCAACGTTTCCATGGGGTGCTCCTTTCGCTTAGAGGTCCTTCAGGGTGCGTTGCCAGGCCTCCTTCAACGCGGAGAGGGAGGCGTCCAACACTGGCACACTCTCCTTCCCTTGTACCACAAGCCGGCCGGCGGCGGTGACCTCACCCAGCAAGCGGCAGTTGACCCCCTTCATCCGTTCCTCGAATGCTTTTTGGTGATCCGCGCTCACGGTCACCACCAGCCGCCCGGGAGTTTCCGAGAACAGCAATTCGGCCATGGAGAGACCCTCCTCCCGCGCCAACGGTTCCAGGTGCAGTTCCAGGCCCAGGCCCCCGGCGAAGGCCGTCTCCGCCAGAGCCACGCCCAGGCCGCCGTCCGAGCAGTCGTGGGCGGAGCGCACCCATCCGGCCTGAATGGCGCCGTACAGCGCCCGGTAGCCCCGCAGCGTCTCCTCCGGGTCGAGAGTGGGCACGGCGCCTCCCTCCATCCCCAGTTCGGCCAGCAGTTCCGAGCATCCCAACTCGGCGCGGGTGCGGCCCAGCAGGTAGACCCCATGGCCGGCTTCCTTGACGTCCATGGTGATGGCCCGGCTCACGTCCTCCACGATGCCCACGGCGGAAAAGAGCAGGGTGGGCGGAATGGAGATGCGCTCGCCGCCGTTAACGTAATCGTTCTTCATGCTGTCCTTCCCGGAGATCAGGGGCACCCCGTAGGCCACCGCCACGTCGTGCACAGCCCGCACGGCGCGCACCAGTTGCGCCATCTTGTGCTCGGCAGCGGGATTGTTGGGGGCCGGCAGGGGATCGCACCAGCAGAAATTGTCCAGCCCGGCGATGCGTTCCGGGTTGCCCCCCACGGCGACGATGCCCCGCACCGCCTCGTCCACCGCGCAGGCCGCCATGTGGTAGGTATCCAGGGCGCTGTAGCGCGGGCAGATGCCATGGGAGACGGCGATGCCGCGGGAGCTTGCCAACACCGGACGCAGCACCGCGGCGTCCCCCGGTCCGTCGTTTGCGGCGCCCACCAGCGGCTTGAGAACCGAGGCGCCCTGCACCTCGTGGTCGTACTGGCGCACCACGGCTTCCTTGGAGCAGACGTTGAGCCGCCCCAGCACCCGCAGCAGCAGGTCCGTGAGATCCCCCCCCGGAAGCGCTTCCCCGGCCTCTTTAACGCCATCACCTACAACCTGGGCGGGAGGGGCGCTCCTCTCTTCCGGCGGACTCCAGCGGGCCTGAAGCTGCATGGGGGGCAGCCCGTGGTGGAGAAACTCCATCTCCAGCAGGGCCACCACCTCCCCCTCGTAGGTGGCCTTGAGCTCTCCGGAATCGTTGAACTCCCCCAGCACGGTGGATTCCACGTCCATGGCCCGCGACAGGGTCAACAGTTCCTCCACCTTGTCCGGAGGCACGGCCAGGGTCATCCGTTCCTGAGCTTCCGAAACGAAGATTTCCCAGGGTTGCAGGCCCGGGTACTTGAGGGGCGCGCGCTCCAGATGCAGCGTTGCCCCCCCGCTCAACTCCGCCATTTCGCCCACGGAGGAGGAGAGTCCCCCCGCCCCGTTGTCGGTGATGGCGTTGAACAGACCCCGCTCCCGGGCCTTGAGGAGGAAGTCGAACATCTTCTTCTGGACGATGGGATCGCCGATCTGCACGGCGGTGGTAGGCGAGCTTTCGCTCAACTCCAGGGAGGAGAAGGTGGCGCCATGGATGCCGTCCGCGCCGATGCGCCCCCCCACCATCACGATGCGGTCTCCCGGATCCACCCATTTTTCGTGGCCGGGCCGCCCGCCGATCCGGGCCGGGAGCAGCCCGCCGGTGCCGCAGAATACCAGGGGCTTGCCCAGGAACCGTTCATGGAAGGTGATCGAACCGTTCACGGTGGGCACGCCGCTCTTGTTGCCTCCGTGCTCCACGCCCAGCCGCACGCCCTCGAAGATGCGCCGCGGATGCAGCAGCCGGGGCGGCAGCGGGGTATCGTGGAAGGGGGAAGCAAAGCAAAACACGTCCGTGTTGAAGAGCAATTCCGCCCCTCGTCCGGTGCCGAAGGGGTCGCGGTTCACCCCCACGATGCCCGTCAGCGCGCCGCCGTAGGGGTCCAGGGCGGAGGGGGAGTTGTGGGTTTCCACCTTGAAGACCAGGCTCCAGTCGTCGTCGAAGCGCACCACCCCGGCGTTGTCGCTGAAAACCGACAGACACCAGTCGTCCGCGCCCAGGGCCTCCCGCACGGTGCGGGTGGCGCCCTGGATGTAGGTCTTGTAAAGGGAGCGGATGGTCTGCGGGGGGGCGCCGCCTTCATGATAGGTAACGTCGGCGTTGAAGATCTTGTGCTTGCAGTGCTCGCTCCAGGTCTGGGCGATCACTTCCAGTTCCACCTCCGTGGCCTGGGGTCCCAACCCGGCCGCGGCGCGGGCTGCCGCTACCTCCGGGCGGGCGTAGTAGGCGCGGATAGCCTCGGCCTCCGGCTCGCTGAGGGCCAGCAGCCGCTCCTTGGAAAGCGCCATCAGCTCCGCCACGCTCTCCAGGGCGAAGCGTTCGGTGCGGATGGGGACGTTCAGTTCCACCCGGGGCAGGTGGAAGAGCTGCTTCCTTCTCTCGCGCACTTCCTCCCGCTTTAGCAGAAGCACCTGCTGGATCAGCTCGTTGGCCAGCCATTCCCCGGCCAGTGCCTGCACCTGCTCCCGGCCCAGCGGGCCCTTGAGAAAATACCCGGTGGCGGAATGCACCTGATTCCCTTCCGCCAGGGGATATCCCAGCCGGTCCTGGAGGGATTCGGTGGCGGTGCGGCCCACGTTGTCCGTCACGCCGGGCCGGTAGCCCACTTCCACGTACCAGTCGAACTCGGCGTGCTCCAACCCCTCCCCGTCCACGTAAGCCTGCTGCAGGATGGGGTCCGCGAACAGTTCCTCCCCCAGCCGCCGCAGGGAGGCGGCGTCGGTGGGCCAAGCTCCATTTCCGGCGGAGGACCCGGCATCATCGGCCTTCCCGGCCAGCGCCTCCCCGGAAAAGCTGTACACCGCGCAGGTGCGCAGGTCTTCCAGGGGAACGTCCGCAAAGCGCAGGATACGGACGCGCAGGTGCTTCCCCACCGGCTCGGGGTAGCGGGAATCGGTGAGGATTTCGATGCGGTGGATCATGGGGGGTGGTTGGGCACGTGTTACTGGAGTGAAAAGTGATCTGAATCGATTATGTCCTTTCAGGGTGATATCGGTTCCGTTCCTTCGCTGAGGATTTCCAGAAATCTGTCATACAAGAATAACCGATTTCGTTTTCTTCCGGTAAATTCACTAACAATATCAATCATTTCCAGCCGTCGGAGATTGCTAAGTGCGGTAGGATAGGTCACTTTAAGTTTATCGCAAATCTCGGGAACGGATAAGATGATGTGTTCCTTTAGGAGATGGAAAATCCGCAAAGGCGTTCCGGCTGCTCTATCCAATTGTTGAATTTTTCGAATGTCTTTTTCAAATAATTCCAGGAGACTGCGAGCCGTATTTACTGCTAATTTGGATGTTGCAAGGACTCCTTCCAAGTAAAAACGCATCCAACTCTCCCAGTTTCCTTCTGCCCGGACTATTTGGAGGGCATTGTAATAGTCATTTCGATGGCTCTTAAAATATAAACTCAAATAAAGCGTAGGCTCCTTTAACACTTCTTCCGCACATAACAATAATGTAATCAAGAGCCGGCCTAGCCGCCCGTTTCCGTCTTCAAAGGGATGAATGGTTTCAAACTGCGCGTGTACAAGACCTGCTTTAATTAGAGTAGGTGTTGCCGAATCTGCAAAAAAACCTTCCAAAGGCCCAAGGAAGTCCATCAGCATTTCATGGGGCGGCGGGACGAATTCGGCGTGATTGGGTGTTGGGCCACCAATCCAATTTTGTTTTGATCGAAATACTCCAACCTCTTTTTCACTTCCCCGGCCACTGGAGAGAAGAATTCCATGTAAGTCTCGGAGCAGTTGTAAGGATAAGGGGTATCCTTCTTTAATTCTATTCAACCCGTGATTCAAGGCAGCTATATAGTTGGAGACTTCACGGGTATCGTCGATGGGGACCCCTGGCACTTCATTCATTTCCAGCAACAGCAAATCCGCAAAAGAAGATTGAGTTCCTTCGATTTGGGACGATAGCAAAGCTTCCTTCCGAATATATTGATAAATAAAGAAGTGCGGATCAGGAAGGATGTCGGTGATCCCGTCCAGGCGTCCTATTGCGCGATTTGCCCTATCCCTAAGATCCAGAAGATCGGTTCCCCATACAAGATCCGGATTAGGTGGCAATGAAGGCGGAAGAAATGCCCTGTATTTTTCATTACGCCAGGTCCTTTGGACGTAATTTCCGCTGTTATTTCGCTCCACAGGAAAATATCTTCAAATTGATCGCCATTAAAGCGCGCTTTAATAACCAGGGGAATTTTAATTCTTATTAAACTTTACCAGATAAAATTTTAATAACCAAGGAAAAGGTGCCATAGGTGAATTCAATACCCTGAGGTAAAATGTAATTCTCCCCCACCGGCTCGGGGTAACGGGAATGGGTGAGGATTTCGATGCGGTGGATCATGGGAGCGAAGGAAAACGGCTGCCGGCCGGCCGGATGAATGGAATATTACGGTTAAAACGTCTGCCGCCCGGTGAAGGCCTGATTGAGGGTGACGTCGTCGGTGTATTCCAGGTTGGCGCCCATGGGCATGCCCCGCGCCAGGCGGGTGATGCTTTCCACGTGGGGCGCCAGCACCCGCGAAAGATGCAGCGCCGTGGCCTCCCCCTGCATAGAGGGATTGGTGGCCAGGATCAGCTCACGCACGCCTCCCTTGGCCACCCGCGCTACCAGTTCGCGGATTTTCAACTGATCGGGGCCGATTCCGTCCAGGGGGGAGATGACCCCCATCAGCACGTGGTAGAGGCCCCGGAACACTCCGCTGCGCTCGATCACGTAGATGTCCGCCGGCTGTTCCACCACGCAGATCTGGGAAGCCTCGCGCCGCCCATCGCTGCACACCGTGCACAACTCGGCCTCGGCGTACCCGAAGCACTGGCTGCAAAAGCGGATGCGCTGCTTGACCTCGGTGATGGCCCCGGCCAGTTCCCCGGCACGGTTGGAATCGTTACGGAGAATGGAAAAGGCCAGCCGCTGGGCGGTCTTTTGCCCGACGCCGGGGAGGCGGGATAGTTCGCGCACCAGCCGCTCCAGCGAAGGGGGAATGTTCATGAGGTGACGCCGGGAATGTTGATGCCGCCGGTGAGCTTGGCCATTTCCTGCTGGGCCATTTGCTGGCTGCGCCGTACTCCCTCGTTGACGGCGGAGAGCACCAGGTCCTCCAGCATGCGCACATCGTTCTTATCCACCACTTCGGGGTCGATGGAGATGGACACGGCATGGCTCTGGCCGTTGAAGGTCATGCGCACCATGTCCCCGCCAACGGCGACGTCCACGGTTTTACGCGCCAGTTCTTCCTGTTTGTCCTTCAGATTTTGGCCCAGTTGCTGAGCCTGCTTGACGATATCGCCGAAGTTGCCCTTAAACATCATCTCTCCGGTTGGCGGGGCTTGATTCCCCCGGAGCGGTATTGGCCGGTTCGCTCAGGGAAACGCCCACGATTTTTGCGTTGGGGAAGAAGCGCAACAGGCTTTGCACGTTCTCGTCGTTTTCGGCAGCCTCCTTGCGGGCCGCGATCCGTGCCTGTTCTTCCAGTTGGTTCCTTCCGGCAATGGTATGCGCATGCCGCGCCCTCATCTTTGTATCATCAATCATGCGCAGTTGGAACGCGGGGCCGAAGGCTTCATGGACCGGGCCCGACAGTTGAGCGAGCATGCCGTCGCTCAATGCGCCGGCCTCATTGGGGGCAATGACACGGATTTCGGTTTTGCCAATCTCCGCCACCTCCATTCCGCGCAGCTTGGCGGCCAGGAGCCTGCTCTCCCCACCGGCTTTGTCGGCCAGGGCGATCCAGCGCGGGTCTTCGCACAACGCCGGAGGGAGGGGCTCCAGCGGGTCCATGACTTCCCCTTCCCCTGCGTCCCCTTCCCCTGCCTTCCCGGCCTCGCCGGTTGTCTCAACGATATTTTCGGGCGGGGGTTGCTCCACTGCTCCAGCCGGCTCTGGGGGCTGTGGCTCGGCGGACGGTGACTCAGGGGGCGGTGGTTCTGGAGGCGGTGGCTCCGGCGGCG
>CAZOXD010000002.1:35391-37295 GCA_964583525.1 uncultured Pseudomonadota bacterium | reverse complement strand
TGGCTCCCCGGGAGAAATGGCCGACACCGGGCCGGGCTCCGCCTCGTCTCCTTCGTCCCCCCCATTTACTGGGGCGGCATCAATCGTGGAAGAACGGGCAGCCCCCGGTGTCCCACCACTTCCCGAGGCGCCGGATTCCCGTTCCCGGGAGCGGTTGGGCGAGGATGGCCGCTGGAAGGGGGACGTGGGTGGCAAGAGGGCCGCACCGGGGCTGGATGCAACAGGACCAGACGCACCAGGGCTGGACGCACCGGAGCCGGACGCAGCGGCGCTGTACGCAGGAGGACTCGTCTGACCCGGGGAACCATCACCCACCCGGACGTGTACGGGATCGGCGCCGCTTCCGGTCAGGACCTTCACCTGCTCCAACAGCTCCCGCACGCCGGTCAATGGCTCCACCCGGCAGGCTTTCACCAGGCCCATTTCGAAGCAGGCCTGCTCGAATTCGCTGCGTTTGATCTGCCCTTCCACCTCCAGCAGCAGGTAAAAGAGCTGCTGCAATTCGTCCAGGGTGACGCTTTCCCCGCGGGCTTCGAACAGGGCCAGGGATTCCGGCTGAAGCGCATCGTTATGCCTTTCCCGTCCCTTAAGGGAAATGTGGAGGGAGAAGTCCTTGACCTCCCGGATCAGCCCTTGCAGCAGCACCTCCAGGTCATGCCCCCGTTCCTGGGTGACAGAAAAGGCCTCCAGAGCGGCAGGGAGGGATTTGTCCAGGATGGCTTCCAACAGGGCGATCACCCCCCGGTTGTCGGCCAAACCCAGGATGCGCAGCACCTGATCGTCGCTGGCCTCGTTTCCCGCGAAGGAAGCCACCTGGTCGATCGCGGTGAGGGCGTCCCGCACCCCTCCGGCGGCATTGCGGGCGATGGCTTCCAGCGCTTCCCGGGAAATACGGATGCCTTCGCTTTCCGTGACCTTTGCCAGGTAATCGGCCATGGTGCGCACCGGCACCCGTGGAAAGTCGTAGCGCTGGCAGCGGGAAAGAACGGTCTCGGGAATCTTGTGGGGATTGGTGGTGGCCAGGATGAATTTCACGTGGGGTGGCGGCTCTTCCAGAGTCTTCAACAGGGCGTTGAAGGACTCCATGGTGAGCATATGCGCCTCATCGATGATGTAGGTCTTGTACTTGCCGTTGACGGGGACGTAGCCGGTGTTCTCGCGGAGCTCGCGGATGTTGTCGATTCCCCGGTTGGAAGCGGCGTCGATCTCGTACACATCCGGGGAGGCGTCGCGGGCGATTTCCAGGCAGTTGACGCATTGGTTGCAGGGTTCCCCGTCGCCGGGCTGGAGGCAGTTGATGGCCTTGGTGAGAATGCGGGCTGTGCTGGTCTTGCCCACGCCCCGTGCGCCGGTGAAGAGGTAGGCATGGGCGGTGCGTTCCGTCTGCACGGCATTCTTCAACGCCTTGGCAACCGTTTCCTGCCCGATTAGGTGCTCGAACCGGGTGGGCCGCAGCTTGCGCGCCAATACGACGTAGTTCATGGGGGCGCCGGGGTGGATGGAATACTTGGGAAAGCCGGATTTCCGCGGCACATCGTCGGAATCGTGGTGCTGCTTCCTTTCGGACCTGACACGGTTTGAAACCTTCGATTGCGCGAAAATCCGGCCAATCGCCTCATAGGGATCGATGGCACCGATTTATCACTAACTATTCTTCACTACCGTTCCTTCCCTGCTCCTTCTCTGCTATGGCACAGCGCCCAGGCGGGAATTTTTCCCGAACCCAGCAAGCGCAGATCATGTCTGGAAGGCCGTTTCCTCTTTATACCCTACCCTCCTTATCGCGCAAGGACGAAGAACTGCAGGGACGGGTTTTTTCCGATCCGGTTTCGCGCCGATTCTGTGCCGGGGCTGATTTTCCAGGGGATCAATCCCTGGAATCCTATTGCAGGGAATACTATTGC
>CAZOXD010000002.1:31150-35291 GCA_964583525.1 uncultured Pseudomonadota bacterium | reverse complement strand
CTATTGCAGGGAATACTATTGCGGGATGGAGTGGCCGGGAGGGCGTTTCGCCTAGGACACGCGGCGATTGGGGGAAGGGGGGGGGATGCCGCGGCCTTAACCCTCCCGGCGCTTTTCACGTATTTTGAAACATCGCCCCGTAGGCCCGCGGGGCGGTGTTCCGTGCTGCGATGGACTGCGTTGCAATGGACTACGAAGGCTGCGGGGGACGGTGATGGCCCTCGGCCCGCGATCGGTATTCCTTCAGCCAGCGGTTCGGTTTTCCTTCAACCTTCGGTTGAGCTTCCGTGGGAGCTGAATCCACCGCACCAGACCGCCCACCATACCGGCGAGCATTTCCGCCTGCACGCGCTCTCCCTTGCGGGTACAACGGGTCAGGACTTCCTCGGAAGTGAAGGCCGGACCGCCATCCCTGGCGGCCAGATCGGCCTTGATCCGGGAGATCAACCGTCCCAGGGCCAGTGCCACCCGTGAACTTTTCGGATTTTCCCTGCCAACTTTGGCCGATGGGACCGATGTCATCCAGAATTCGGGGGAGAGATTGTCGTAAAGAGTCACAATCTTGACCTCACCGCCGGAAATATAAATCGTATCCTTTGTGTTCATCTTGACTTTCCCGGGACGTGAAAGATGCGCCCACTTTGCTCAAACCTGTTCTGAAATTCTTATTGATGAAAGCATTGTATTCTATTTCCCATCAGATGATAATATAGGAGAATAGAATTTGATTATTTCTCTAAAGTCATCAATATCATCTTTCATTCCTTCCGAAACCGCACCCCCGGAGGGTGAATTCACGGGAGATTATCATGGATACGGTGGGCGGAATGGCCCTATTCGTCCAGGTTGTGGATTCCAACGGATTCAAGGCTGCATCCCGCATCCTGGGACTTTCCCCTTCCGCCGTGAGCAAGCAAATGGCGTCCCTGGAGGAGCGACTCGGCGCGCGGTTGCTGAACCGCACCACCCGCCGCATCGGGCTGACCGAGGAAGGGGAGGCCTACTACCGGCACTGCACCCGTATCCTGGAGGAGATCGCCGAAGCGGAGCGGGAAATCTCCGCAAGCGCGGGAACGCCCCGGGGATTGCTGCGGGTGAGCGTTCCCATCTCCTTCGGCCAGTCCCGCATAGCCCCCCTGCTGCCCGGGTTTCTGGTGCGCTATCCGCAAATCCGGCTATCCGTCTTCGCCCAGGACCGCATGGTGGACATGATCGAGGAAGGATATGACGTGGCGGTGTGGGTGGCGCGGCTGGAAAACTCCAGCATGATTGCCCGCCGGCTCACCGGAAACCGCCGGGTGATCTGCGCGACGCCGCACTACTTCGCCGCCAGGGGGGTGCCGGACACGCCGGAAAAACTGACGGAGCACAACTGCCTCGTCAACACGGCCTACTCTCCCCAGCGCAACTGGTTGTTCCGCAAAGGCGGAAAGCAGCACAGCGTGCGCGTTTCCGGCAACCTGGAATTCACCAATCCCCAGGCGCTGCGGGAAGCGGCCCTGGGTGGCCTGGGGGTGGGACTGCTGCCGGCCTACCTGGTGGAGCCCGATCTGGCCGCCGGGCGGCTGCGGGGGGTGCTGGAGGGGTACGTGTCCCAGGATCCGGACGTGTACGTGATCTATCCCCACGCGAAATACCTCTCCCCCCGGGTGCGGGTGTTCGTGGAGTTCCTGCTGGAAGCCTTCCGGGAATCCCGCTGACTTCCCGCTGAAATATCTCTGCGGAAGGGCTGAATTTCGGTAGTTGGTCAATTTGAAAATGTCATTGCCGAGCGCAGCGAAGAATCTTCCTAGGAATACCAGCCCGAGCTATTTCATTAACTTTCCCGGGTGAATCCACGTAGATGCTTCGCTCCGCTCAGCATGACAGGGTCCATATTTGCAACGAAACATTCAATTTGACCCACTACCGGATTTTCTCTCTTCCGCGAATAATGGTAGGCAACGGGGTGAACCGGGTGCTGGCGTGCCAGTCCCGCCACCGTATTTCATATTCCGTATCCCGGCATCCATTCCCGGCAACTATTCCCGGTATCTATTCCCACCACGGAGGCCCCCATGGGCGCGCCCGCATTCGACGATTTCCAGGAAGGCCAGACCTTCGACACCCATGGCCGCACGGTGACCGAGGCGGACATCGTCAACTTCACCGGTATGGCGGGCATCCGCCTTCCGGTGTTCATCGACGACGAGTGGTGCAAGGCCAACACCCCCTACGGCGGGCGCATCTCGCCGGGCTTGATGACCGGCGCCTTCGCCGTGGGTATGATGGAGGACGTGCTGGGCGCAAACACCCTGGCCGCGCTCGCCCTGGACGGTTTCCGTTTTCATGTGCCGGTGCGCCCGGGCGACACCATCCGCGCCCAGGTCACCATCACCGGCACGCGCGACACCTCCGACGGCAAGCGGGGCATCCTCTCCCTCAAGGTGGAGGTGTTCAACCAGCGCGATGAAGTGGCCATGGAATTCTCGGGCACGTTCCTGATGCGAAAGGAAGGCGCAGCATGAATCGAACCGGATTGCCCCTGGAGGGCCTGACCGTGGCGGACTTTTCCCAGGGCGTGGCCGGGCCGCTGGCCGCCATGCAACTGGGCGATCTGGGGGCCCGCGTCGTCAAGGTCGAGCCGTTGCGCGGCGACTGGATCCGCAACGTGGGCCGCAAGGTGGAGCACGGCATGAGTCCCACCTACATTTCCATGAACCGCAACAAGGTGGGCGTCTCCATCGATATGAAGGACCCCCGGGGCATGGAAGCGGTAAACCGCCTGGTGGCGGAAAGCGAGGTGCTGGTGGAGAGCTTCCGGCCCGGCGTGATGGAGCGCTTCGGTCTCGCTTACGAGACCCTGCGCACCGCGCAACCGGGGCTGGTCTACGCCTCGGTGACCGGCTACGGGCAGAGCGGTCCCTACGTGGAGCTTCCCGGCGCGGATTCCATCATCCAGGCCATGGGGGGCATCATGAGCATCAACGGCGAGGAAGGGGGCGGCCCCCTGCGCTTTGGGATGTTCATGGTGGACATGATCACCGGCATGACCGCCAACCAGGGCATCCTGGCCGCCCTGCTGGGCAAGGGCCGCCACGGCCATGAAGGGCAGGGCCAGCACGTTCAGGTGAGCCTGCTGGACGCCATCCTGGCCTTCCAGGCCCCGCCCATCACGGAATACCTGATGTACGGCCAGATGCCCGAGCGCAACGGGAACGTCAATTCCTACGTGGCGCCCTCCGGGGTGTTCCGCACCCAGGACTCCTTCCTGATGTTCACCGTGCTCGACCACCAGTGGGAGAAGGGCA
Source organism: uncultured Pseudomonadota bacterium (assembly GCA_964583525.1). Classification (GTDB taxonomy): domain Bacteria; phylum SAR324; class SAR324; order SAR324; family JACQKK01; genus CAZOXD01. The sequence goes on along the minus strand of CAZOXD010000002.1, from coordinate 32,001 downwards.
CCCGGGCCCTGGAACTGGAACATATCCGGGACGACCCGCGCTTCGTCACCAACGAGGTGCGGCTGACCCACCGGGACGCACTGCTGGTCATCGTGCGGGAAAAGCTGGCCGCCCGCACCACCGCCGATTGGCTCACCGTACTGCGCCAGCACGATATCCTCTGCGCGCCCATCCAGGACTACGAGGCGCTGGTGCGGGACCCCCAGGTGCTCCACAACGCCATCCTCATGTCCTTTCCCCAGCACCTCTTCGGCGAATTGCCCATGGTGGGCAGCCCGGTGCGCTTTGGGGCACACGACCTGGAGTACACCCCGCCCCCGTCCGTGGGAGAGCATACCCGCGAGGTCTTCGAGGGCGATCTGGGCTACGCTCCCGCCGAGGTGGACGCTCTGCTCGCCGCGGGGGTGATCTCGGCAGCCGGGGAAGCACCCTCCGGGGGCGCAGTTTCCGGGACCGTAGCGGGCGAAGATTCCGGAGCGGCCTAAGGCGCAGGGCCGGCTTCCCCCTCCACGCCTGTCCTGAGCCTGTCGTAGGATACACGGGGAAGGGATGGCCGCAGGCCAGGGGAGGGGTTCGCAGTTGCAGTCCCAATCCGCGTAATCTGCGCAATCTGCGCAATCTGTGGATTGGCAGTCCGCAGTTGCAGTTTCCCCCCCCTACCCCCTCCCGCCGTGTCCTGAGCCTGTCGAAGGGCTGGTCAGCGCATAGAGCAGCACGGCCGCGGCCGCGGACACGTTGAGGCTGGCCATCCGGCCCGCCCCTGGCAGAGGAATGCGCAGCAGGTGATCGCATTGCTTTTGCACCAGCGGCCGCATTCCGCGCCCTTCGCTCCCGAGCACCAGCACCAGCGG
>CAZOXD010000002.1:18805-31050 GCA_964583525.1 uncultured Pseudomonadota bacterium | reverse complement strand
TTTGCACCAGCGGCCGCATTCCGCGCCCTTCGCTCCCGAGCACCAGCACCAGCGGGGTATCATGGCGGAACTCGTGCAGGGGTACGCCGCCCTCAGAAACGGCGCCGGCGATCCAGAAGCCCTTCTTTTTCGCCGATTCCAGAAAGCGGGAAAGGTTTGCCGTTTCGTGGATCGGAAAGGTTTCCAGGGTTCCCGCCGATGCGCTGGAAGCCGCCGCGCTGAGCGGGGCCGAATGACCCCGGGGCAGCACCAGGCCCGAAACCCCGAAGGCGGCGCAACTGCGCACCACAGCCCCCAGGTTGCGGGGGTCTTCCACCTGATCCAGCACGACCCACAGCGGGGAGGGTTCTCCCGGGGCGGTATCCGGACTCAGGGCGGCGATTGCGTCCCCGATGGGAAGCGGTCCGCATTGCAAGACAGCCCCCTGATGCTGGGGAGAGTGGCAGAACGCTTCCAGTTCCGCGGGTTTTTTCTCCTGGACGGAAAGCCGGCGTTGAGTGGCCAGCTCCCGGAGCAGCGTCAGCCGTTCCGAGGGAGCGCCGCTCCGCACATGGAGGGCCCCCAATTTGCGCCTCCCTGCCCGCAGCGCTGCCTCGACCGAATTAAGACCATGCAGCAATCCCATTCCACCGGAGGATTTGTGCGGGGAGGCGGACGCGGTTTTCTCGCGCTTGCGGGCCATTTTCCGGAATCCGGTAAATATTAACCTAGGTCAATGTTTTCTATTTTCCCCCGATGATAGAATAAATGCAGGGGGAGAGACAGAGCCCGGCACCGGCCAATTCCGATGGAATGTCCCGGGGCAAGCCAACAGCACCCGGAAGCAGGAACCCGGAGTCCGTGGATCTGGCAACCATCTCCTCGCACAGGGGGGGGGTGGGAAGACGGCAGGAGCCGGTTGCGGAAGCGAGCGGTACCCCCATGGAGAAGGAGGATTGTCATGAATCCCCTCAATCGCCGGCCCGCAGGGGCCATTCTCGTCTTTGTTTTCCTTGCCTCCGCAATATTCATCTCCGGAGTTACCCTGTCCGCCTGGGGCGGGAAAAAAGCAGAACTGCCCTTGAAGGCCATGATGGGCGATAACTTTCAAAAGGTGCAGGTGATCCTGATGGATCTGGTCACCTCCAATTACGCAGGAATTCCCGTGGAAATCGAAAACATCCGGGAACATGCCATCCATCTTTCCCGTCATGGACCCCATGACAAAGTGGGCAAGACCAACCCCAGGCTGTTCAAAAATTACGCCTACACGTTGGAACGGCAGGCCAGCAGCATGGCCACCGTACTGGCGGAACTGATCCGGCATGACCAAACCCCGTCCACGCCTGGCCAATTGAATATCGACTATCTACGGGTGGTGGCCGCCCGGCATTTTGGTGATATGGTGACGACCTGCGTGTTGTGCCATAACCAATTCCGGCGCAAGGTGGTGAAGTAGCTCTTCAAAGGAGGATCTTCCCTCCACGGTGTCAGGACGAAGCGACATGGCGGGGCAGGGTGAGGAAGTGGCCATTGAATTCACCATTCGCCCGTGCGGGAAGTCCCAACCTTTCCCGCACCGCGCCCGCGTCTATCCCTGGTTTGCCGGGAATGAGGAAGAGAATAAGAGATCGGCGGGGCAGGAAACTGCCGCGTGAATTTCGGGGTTGCTTTTCCTCCCTTTCGGTTCCCGCCATTGCACCATTACATCATTGCAATTGTACGCATCCCCACGCACCATCGGTAAGAGGATATATTTTTCGGAGGAGGAACGCTCCCGGGTAAAGGCGCGTGGCGTACCGGTATCCGGAGGCCGCGAGGGCCTTGTGCTTAATGGCGGAACTTCGTGTCAGAAGTTTTCAGGCCAACATTTTGCTTTTCATTATGAATGCTATCGCTCATTAATACGCGAACTTCTGACACGAAGTACCAGGCGGGGTGATACCGGCAATATCAATCAGTTTGAATCAGGAATAGTAATGGATCGATACGAGTATGATTTGGTGGTGATCGGGGCGGGTTCCGGCGGTGTGAGGGCCGCACGGATCTCCGGCGGATTCGGGGCCCGGGTGGCTGTGATCGAGGAACGGTACCTGGGCGGAACCTGCGTCAACGTGGGATGCGTACCCAAGAAACTGCTGGTGTATGGCGCCATGATGGGCGAGGAGTTCGAGGATGCGGCGGGCTTCGGGTGGAGCGTTCCCCCGCCCTCCTTCGACTGGAGCCGCCTCATCGCCAACAAGGATGCGGAAATCTCCCGCCTCAATGGCATCTACGAGAACCTGCTCACGGATGCGGGAGTGGAGATCCTCCTTGGCCGGGGCACGGTGGTGGACGCGCACACCGTGCGGTTCGAGGGACGCAATCTCACGGCCGCACATATCCTGGTGGCCACCGGAAGCTGGCCCTTCGTCCCGGAGGTCCCCGGGCGCGAACTGGCCATCACCTCCAACGAGGCCTTCCACCTGGAACGGCTTCCCGAACGGATCATGATCGGGGGCGGCGGATACATCGCCGTGGAATTCGCCGGGATCTTCAATGGATACGGCGCCCAGGTGACCCAGCTTTACCGCGGGCCGCTCTTCCTGCGGGGCTTCGATGACGACGCCCGCGCCTTTCTGGCCGATGAAATGCGCAAGAAAGGCATCGACCTGCGCTTCAACACCAACGTCTCCCGGATCGAGAAAATCGCAGGGGGTTTACGGGTCACCCTCTCCGACGGAACGGAGGAGGAGACCGATTGCATGATGTTCGCCACGGGCCGGGTGCCCAATACCCGGGGCCTGGGGCTGGGAGAAGCCGGAGTCTCCCTGCGGGAGGACGGCTCTGTGATCGTCGACGAACACCTCACTACCAATGTCTCCTCCATCCACGCCCTGGGGGACGTGACGGGGGGATGGCAACTGACGCCCGTGGCCATCGCGGAGGGAATGGCCCTCGCCAAAACCCTCTTCGGCGGGGAACCCACCGTGATGGACTACAGCAACATTCCCAGTGCTGTGTTCAGCCAGCCCCCCCTGTCCACCGTGGGACTCACCGAGGCCGAGGCCGCCAAGGATCACGCCAATCTCCAGGTCTACCTCTCGGAATTCCGTCCCATGAAACACACCCTCACCGGGCGCGACGAGCGCACCTTCATGAAGCTGATCGTGGATGGGGAGACCGACAGGGTGTTGGGGTGCCACATGGTGGGGCCGGACGCGGGAGAGATCATCCAGGGGCTGGGCATTGCTCTCCAGTGTGGCGCCACCAAGGCCCAGTTCGACGCCACCATCGGCATCCATCCCACCGCCGCGGAGGAGTTCGTCACCATGCGCAACCCCCGCCCGGAACAGGAGAAACGGGCCGAAACTCCCCCCAGGGCCGCCAGCGGGTAAGGGAGGAATAGCTATTTTGGCGGGATTATCCAAATGGAATTATGCGAAAAATTTCTCATAACCGATTTGGGTTTTTTCCCAAAAACTTCAGCATGTGCAGGGTCGTTATCGAGTGGAGCTCGAATAATTCCCTGGCTATTTTTTCTTGCAAATCCTGCAGTAATTGATGCTACTGAAAAATTTTCATGCCCCTCAATTATTGTTTCCACTGGAATTTGGTTTTCTTCTAATACTTCTTGCAATTGTACTGACATAGGACTGCCGTCTCTATTGTCCTGAAAAGCTTGTGAGGAGGGTCTTTTCCCTCCAGTTTTAGGATCATCGACTACCCATTCGGGCGGAATTCTTCTAAAGAGTTGTTCATCATCAATTATAGATTTGTCATCTGATAATGACATAAAAATAATTAGTAAATGGTTTGAAGGCCATCAATAATTCTTTCAATACTACCGATTTCTTCCTCCCATGTAATGCCTTCAAACATATTTTCGAAATATACTGAAAATTCTCCTGGTCTTAATATTTGAATTTCCAAATCTCCCTTTTTTGTATGCCATTCAAGTTGAATTCCTCCTGTATTTGTCGGAACAATTGAAGGAATTGGAGAATTATTATCCAGTATTGCAGATAAAAGGGAGAATGCATATTTAATAATAGGTATTGATGTTCGGTTTGCTCCATATGAATCCCAATTTGCAGGCAAGTTAATTAACTTTTCTATCGATGTAATAAATTCGTTTATCCATGGTTCTGTATAGTAGCTATTAGGTTGTAGTGATTCCTTTTTTTGTATAGGATAATTATCAGGCACACTAAATACTATTTGACTTGATGGAAGAAAGGCATCTTTGGATAACGTAGCGCCACTTGATACATCAAATGTGTCAAGATCGCTTAAACTTTTGTATTTACGGCTTTCATGAATCAGTCTTAACATCTCTTCTTCCCCATTTCTTATGGGCATTAACAGTTGTAATTGAAGTAAATCCTCGAACAACATGTTCTCTACCAATATCTAAAGATTGGTAAGCTCCATCTAAATTATTTGAAATTGGCCTTCCCCTGGCAGTTAATGTCATTATTATAATCGGAATTTTATCTTCGCGTCGATATCCCGGTTGAAAATTGATATGTAACCTTCCTATTGGATTTTCCGAATTATCATGAATTAGGTAGCGAACGTTAAATTGTGCAGATTCAGGTTTTGATAGATAACCATCGCTATATTTATTTTCCCAAACTGTAACTAAATTATCAAATTGCCCGAATTGATCTATATCAGGTTCTAGAGGTATATGATTTACATACGTAACTTCCCATTGATTTACTGAAATATCTGGAAATTTGTTTAAAGCCAAATATGATTGAAATTCAGCTATATCCTTCATAAAAGTTTCTTTGACTTTTTCATATCTTGGATATTTTTCTCCATCACCGATTTTCCTCCAATTATGTATTATTCGGTCATTTTGCACCTGTACCAACTCGGTGCCTTCATTGTTAAGGAACCAACATCTAGGAATTGGAGGTTTATGAAGATATTCAATTTTCAGACCCAGCGGTCTTATTTGTTCTGGTTCAAATGATTCAAAAACTGGATCAAGAGGCGAATGATCTTCAGTTCTAGGGAATCGAGTGCGAAATTTACTCCAAAGAAGACCTAAATGTGGGGTATCAAGCTCGGAGATTTCATCGAATTGAAACCCCAACACTACTTCAATTACCGGAGGATTTTCGAAATCGGGGAGAGACTGCCCAGAAAAAGGCATGGTCGTATTTTCCCTATTCATACGAAATTATAAATTTATACCAGAAAAGCAACGAAATGCAAAATTTATTTTAACCAAATTTATCCCGGTCCGCCCCCCAATCCAGCCATACCCTACCCTCCGTAGTTGGCGCCAATTTCCTTGAGGGTGAGGATTTCCGCCTCTCCATGGAGTTTGGCTTCTTTCACCTCGCCGATGACCACGGAGTGATCGCCCCGCTCCACGAACTCCACCACGTTACCGGCCACGTAGCCGGCGGTGTCGTCCAGGGTGGGGCAGCCGTTTTCCGCGTCGGAAAAGGCGAACCCGCCGATGGTGTTCCCTTCCGGTTCCACATGCTTGAAGAAGGCGTAGGCCATGTCCTTCTGGCCGGACTTGAGCATGCTCAGGGCGAATTTCCCGGAACTTTTCAGCATGCCGTGGGCGCCGCTGTCGTTCTTCACGCCCATCACCACCAGGGGCGGGCCGAAGGAGGTCTGGGTGACCCAGTTGATGGTGGCGATGGTGCGGTTGTCGCCGTCTCGCGCCCCCAGCAGGTACAGGCCATAGGGGATCATCCGCAGCACGGTTTTCTTGGCTTCTTCGTCCATGGGGATTCTTCTCTCGTTCGATGGGTTCCGGGTGATTCCGCAAAGGCTCACCCTATATCACGGATTCGCGAAGATGCAATTGGGGGGGAGGAGTGGGCTGGTAGGTTTCAGGATCGAATCAGGATTTCTCCGGATCGAGAAACCCATTTTCAATGGCCCATGGTTTCCAGTCGACCTCTTCGGATTCCACGTTTTTCAATTCGTTTTCCAGCCCGTGATTCTCCATGAAGAGCACCAGATTTTCGCAGTTCCAGCGGGCCGAAGGGACCAGCAAACCATCGAAGCCTAGAAAGGAAACCTCCGCTCCGATCTGTTGAGTGCGTCGGTAATTGAGAGAAGAATATTCGGCGGAATCCACGCCGAGGGGCTCCAGATCTGTTTCGATCAAACGAAGGGTTCTTTGGGCGGTGAGGGAGATACGGTGAATTTCAATGGGCTTGCTTGGCAAAGGGACGAGTTGACTCCAATGGAAAACGATTTCCGCAAGTGCGCCTTCCAGCTCCAGGCTGGTATAGAGTACCGGAATTTCCCCCACCGGAGCCTACCGGCCGCCGCGGTCCGATGCTGCCAGTGGATCGTGGCCCCTGCGAGTGCCGCGGAAGACTTCGCCTGAATATGTAGAAGTTGGAAGCCCGCTGAGAAATTCGGTGAGTTCACTATCCCGGATCAACCTGAATCGTCCCCATTATATGTAGACCCCATCCCGCAACTGATTGATGATCAGGATCACTTCCTCCGTCCGGCCTGCCTGGATCAGTTGGGCGGGCGTGGCGCCCTCCAGGAGTTTTTGCCGGGAATGCAGCCAAAGCCGGGCTTCCAGGGGTTCATAAAAATCCGAGAGTTGATCAACGATGTATTCCAGTTCCAGCAGCAGCTTTTCCAAATTCCTTTGCGGGAAGGCCTTGCCCTGGTTCCAACGGGACACAGTTTCCGGTCTTGCGCCCAGGATATGGGCAATATCGGCCGATTTCATGCCACCCTTTTGTTGAATGGCGGCCAATTTTCGGGCGATGGCATTGTCGGTTGCACCGGTGGAAACGGGGAGGGTCATGGAAGTTAGTCTTTCGTCAGGGAGGCTACGCACAATTACAATATTGCATTTTATAATGACATATATATGGTGTATTAGCTAGCGTAATCTATTGCGTTAATAGTAGGCCTGTTGCAAATGTTTGTAAGCTCCCCCCCTCACCCTCTCCGCCCCTTCCCGATCAAGGCCGCTTCCAGTTCCCGCACGACCCGCAACATGGCGGGGAGCAGGGTTTCGGCTTCCCGCGGGAGGATGTACGCCCCGGAGGGGAGCCAACGCGGCTTTTCCAGCGCCACCACCAACTGCCCCGGTTCAAGGGCGATTCGCGCCCCGCGCATTCGTGGGAGCCGGCAGAGTTCCCACAGGGCCCCGTGAAACTTTCCGGCAGTGGCAGGGGTTGACAGCCGTTCCCGCATGCCCACGGGCACCTGGCGGGTGCGGAGCCGTCTGTCGAGGGAAGCATGTCCCGTGCGCAGGGAAGCCGTTTCCACCGGTTCCCCTCCGGAATGCGGGCGTTCCCGGTGAGTGGAAAGCAGCACCCCGGGCAGCTTGAACCGGTATTCCACGTAGAGGGCCGGCTTGTCCGGGCGGATCAGCACCCGGCGCCCTTCCACGACGCCGTTCAATTCTCCCATGCGGCCGGGGAGTGCGGATGGCCGGAAGCTCAATCCCAAAGCCTGGGCCAGGGAGGGCATGGCCTCCCGGCTCTTCCTTCTTGCGCGGATTCGGGAACCCGCAACAAAAGCCAGCAGCATCCCTCCCAGCACCGGAACACCCAGGGCGGAAATATTCACTTCAATGTTCATTTCTGCGTATTGGCGGCTTCCCTCCAATAGGTGTGAAGGCCTCCCCGTTGGATGGACCAATACGATCAGCCGGTATGGAGGATGGCGAAATGTAGCACCCGCTGAACAAGAAGGAAATATCCCGGGCTTGGATTCCGCGGTGAATGGAGATTGGCCCTCAGCCTCCCTCAACCCGAATTCCGCAGCAATTCCTTGCGCAATTGCACGGCGGGAGTGAAGAAACGGGGCGCCAGGGTATGGATGGCCAGCGCCGCCCCGGACAGGGCGCAGAAGGTGATCCCGAAGAGGATCATCAGTTGGTACATGGCGGCTTGAAATGGGTCCGTCCCACCCAGCATCTGGCCCGTCATCATGCCGGGCAGGGTCACGATGCCCACCGTGAGCATGGTGTTGAGGGATGGGGTAATGGCTGCGCGGATGGCGGTCCGCCGCGCCTCGCGGGTAGCCTGCCCGGGACTGGCGCCCAGGGCCAGCAGCGCTTCCACATCCCCTCCATCCCGCCGCAACTCCGCCGTCAGCCGCTCCACGGCCAGGGTGGCGGAATTCATGGTATTGCCCAGCAGCATCCCTCCCAGTGGAATCAGGTAGCGCGGATCCCATTCCCGGATGCCCAGCACGGCCTGGGTCAGATAGAGCAGAGTCACCCCGCTCACGGCAATCAGCACCGCGCTGAAGAGCCACACCATCCCCGGCATCCGCACGCCTGAGCGCCGCGCGCCGGTGTATCCCGCCACCAGGGTCATCAGGGCCAGCAACCCCAGCACGCCGTACCAGGTCTGTTGGCGGAACACCCAGCCGATCACGAATCCCACCGTGGAAAGTTGAACGACCGACCGCACTGTGCCCAGGGCCAGGGTGCGGGTCACCCCCAGCCCCAGCAGCCAACTCAGTCCGGCCGCCGCGGCCATCATGACCAGCAGCAGCAGCACCTCCAGCCAGCCCAGGGAAAGCAGGGGAGGGGTCATGGGGATTCCCCGGCAGCATCTGTTTTCGCAGCCGCACCGTTCACACCGGAAGCTCCTTCCGCATCGGACGAGCCATGAAGAAAGGCTTCCACCTCCGGCGCAAAGGATTGCTGGTGGAGGTTGGCCGCCAGGCCTTCCGCCACGATCTTCCCCTCCATCAGCAGGGCGAACCGGCTCCCGGGGTTGCGCACTTCCTGAAAGCGGTGGGTGGCGATGACCAGGGTCAGCTCCCGCTCCCCGGAGAGCGCCACCAGCCGGGACAGCAGGCGCCCCCCCGTGCCCGGGTCCAGTCCGGAGGTGGGTTCGTCCAGCAGGAGCACTTCCGGGCCGGTCATCAGGGCGCGGGCCAGGCAGACCCGCTGCTTTTGCCCCACGCTGAGACCGTCCGCATCACGGGAAAGCAGGTCCTCCTCCAGTTCCACCCGTTCCAGCGCCTGCGATATCCGGGCCGGGAAATCGGCGGGAAGTTCTCCCTCCAGGCGGAAGGGGAGGGCCAGGTTTTCTTTTACGTTAAGACCCAGCAGGCTGGATTCCTGGAATACCAGCGCCACCCGCCGCCGCAATTCGCGGACGGGCCAGGCGGCGAGGGGCTTGCCCAGTACGGTGATTTCCCCGGCGGCGGCCTCGTCCATCCGATTGAGCAGGCGCAGCAGGGTGGTCTTGCCCGCGCCGCTGGGGCCGAGAATTTCCAGGGTAGCGCCCCGGGGCACATCCAGATCGATCCCTTCCAGAAGCGGGCGCGTCCCGTTCCCGGCCCGGCGGGCAACCCCGCGCAACCGGAAGGCCAGGGGGGGATTATCGACGGCAGGGTCCATGTCCGCCCAGGAGCGAGAGAATGCAGCAAAATTCGTGCTGCGCGGGTTTTTCCCGCGCCAGACCATGAGGCTTATCCCAACATTCCGGGGCACATCCGGCAAGGGGAATCAGGAGGTGGAAAATCGGGACGAATCGGAGGAGCTGAAGGAGGAGGGAGTATGCGTCCCCCCTACTTTCGCCCCGCCTTGGGGAGATTGGGGAGTTTTTCGGGCTTATCCGGGCCCCATACCTTGCTGTAATACGTGTCGGCCAGGTTGAGGGCGCCGATGGGGTTGTGGGCCAGCACACGGTCCTTGACCACCAGGGCCGTCACCAGTCCTTCCGAGTGGCGGTAGAACATGCTGTCGTGGCCCACGCACAATCCCAGCACCACGTTCAGTTCGCATCCGGCCCGGTTGAGCAGGGTGGCCTGGGAAATGGGATTGCAAATAGACTCGTGGCCGCCGGGGCGGATTTTCTCCTCGTCCTTCAGCCCGATCCTTTCCTTGGGGATTCCCCCGTTCTTGCAGGCCACCGAGGCGGTTTCGAAGCCGTGGCTTTCCAGGATGGCGCTCAAGGTTCGCGCGTGATCCACGAAGCTGATGCAGGTGGCGATGCCGATCTTTTTGAATTCCATCTTCTTGGCGAACTGGCAGATTTCCTCCACCCGGGTCCAGCGGCAGTAACCCTCGCTTTCCACCAGGGCCGAGGCGTGGGCGACTTTCATGGTGAAGGGATCGTTGTGGTGCTCCCAGGCGTCGGCAATTCCCTCTTCATCCACCTTGGAGGGACAGAAGCCAGGTCCACGTTCCTCGGCCTCCCCATGGCGGCAGGCGCGCACGGTGGGAGGGCAGAAGGCGCAACCGGGGTCCTCGTAGTTCATGGCGATACCCTTTGGTTGGATGGCGAAATGATTTTTTTGGATGATTCAGTCCGATGCAATTTTACCCGGTTCAGTCTCCGCAGACAAGGCGCGGACAAGGGAGTGCGCTCAATCCCCAGGGGAAATCACCTCCTATTCCGCCATTTCAAAAGGTTTCTCATGATGGGATATAATTTTAAATTATAGTTGACATGTTTACTACTTGCCATTATAGTATACATGTTGACTAGTTTATTCACACAAAAAATGGGAGAAAAATCATGAGTGAAACGAAGACAACCCGGCGCGATTTCATCCGGATTCTGGGATCGGCCAGTGTGGTGTTTGCCGCGGGCGGTGCGGTCTCGGCTTGTAGCGCAGTTCCGGAACGCGCCTCGGCCCCCTGGCGCCAAGCCGGAAAAAATTACCAGGACGTACGCCTACAGGCGCTATCCTATGCCATCCTCGCTCCCAACCCGCACAACAGGCAGCCCTGGATCGTTGATCTGGCAACCCCGAATCAGATCATGCTCTATTGCGACCGTACACGGCTGCTGCCGGACACCGATCCCTATTCCCGGCAGATTCTGATTGGACACGGCTGTTTCCTCGAACTGATGTCCATCGCGGCGGGCCAAAGCGGTTACAGGGCCGATATCCTCCCTTTCCCGGAAGGAGTGTTCCCAGCCACTCATCTGGACGACCGTCCGGTGGCCCGAATCACTTTGACCCAGGATGGAAGCCTGACCCCGGACCCCCTGTTCCGCCAAATCCCCCATCGGAGGAGCAACAAGGAGCCTTATGACACCAGGCGGCCGGTTACAAACGAGACGCTAAACCGTCTGCAAGACGCCCAGTTGGACCAAAAAGCCACCCGGTTGGGGACCACCCGGGACCCTTCCAAGGTTGGACGGCTCAGGGATATCATCTGGCAGGGAATGGAAATCGAAATGAAAACCCCCCGCACCTACCTGGAAAGCGTGCGGTTGATGCGGATCGGAAAGGATGAAATCGCGGCAAATCCCGATGGCATTGACCTGGGCGGCACAATGATCGAAATTGGGAAACTGCTCGGCATGGTCACCCGGGAAAAACTGGCCGATCCCAACTCATCCGCTTTCCAACAGGGGCTGGACATGCAAAAGGAACTGGCCGATTCCGCTATGGCCTTTGGCTGGCTCACCACGCCGGGCAACCGCCGTCGTGATCAATTGGCGGCCGGCAGGGCCTATGCGCGGATCAATTTGAAGGCGACGGAATTGGGTTTGGCCATTCACCCCTGGAGTCAGGTGCTGCAGGAATACCCGGAAATGAAATCGCTGCAAAAACGCTTTTTTGATTTTGCCGGCCAGGGCCGTGAGGGGCGCATCCAAATGCTTTTCCGCATGGGTTACGGTGAACAAGTGCCGCCCAGCCCCCGGCATCCCCTCGAATCGCTGGTCCGTGGATGAAAAAGGTGAAAGGCAAAACACCTCGTAACGAAAGCGGGCCGGTGGGGGATCCGCTGGAATTCCAGTTTTTCAACGAAATCGGCATCATTGAACAACTGGCCCGCAACCTGTTCGAAAAGGTGATGCCACATGGGCTGAGCCTCGCGCAATTTTCAGTCCTGAATCATTTCGCCCGATTGGGGGGCGAGAAAAACCTGGTGGAATTGGCCCGCGCCTTTCAAGTCACCAAAGCTGCTATGACCCGTATCATTGGGAAATTGCAAGGCAAGGGATTTGTGCGGGTCATTCCGAACCCAAAGGATGGCCGGGGTAAACTGGTTTCCCTCACCAAGGCCGGGGCCAGGGCCCGGGATGAATCCATAGACCGCCTAACACCCGTCCTGGCCGAGTTCCGCCTTCATTTTCCCGCTGAAACCATTCAATCGGTCATTCCTGCTTTGGAATCTGTCCGAATATGGCTGGACGACAATAGACAGACCCTCCATCGGCTGGAATGAGTTGCGCCGATACTCCGGCTGAATCAGAAAAGAGCACAGGGTTGAAGAGAGTCCAGAGATCAGAGCCTCTGTAGTTGCCATGGGCACCCGTAGTTGCCATGGGCACCCGTAGTTGCCATGGGCA
>CAZOXD010000002.1:0-18705 GCA_964583525.1 uncultured Pseudomonadota bacterium | reverse complement strand
GTAGTTGCCATGGGCACCCGTAGTTGCCATGGGCACCCGTAGTTGCCATGGGCAAAGGCCGCCCCCGAAGGCGGTGTTGTTGCTTCAATCGTGTGATATCTCCGCGCTCAGCCCCTCCCCTCCAACTCCCTGCGCAGCAGGGACAGGGCCCGGGAAGCGAAGCCGAATTGGTGTTCCTTGCGCGTCAGGAAGGGAGGCAGCGTCACCAATTCGCTTTTGACTCCGGCGGGAGATGCCAGGGCGATCCAGCACTGACCGTTTTTCATGCTTCTACGCTTTCCATCCGGGGGGCCGGCCATGCCGCTTTCGGCGAGGGCGTACGCGCTCCCGGCCTCCCGGGCCATAGCGGCGGCCATGGCTTCGGTGGCTGGGGCGGATACTGCCGAGCCGCCCGGAATCGCTCCGCCCAGCAATGCGGTCTTGGAGCGCTTATCGTAAGTGAACCGGGATTGCAGGAAATAGCGGGAGGCGCCGGCGATTCCTGCCAGTGCGGCGGTGAGCAGGCCCCCCGCCGTGTTTTCCACGATGGAGAGGGTATGGGGCCGGCCGGCATTCCGGGCTGCCGTCAACAACGCGGCGGCCTCAACGGCCGTTGCTTCCAGTTCTTCCCGCAGCCGGATGATTTCCTCGCGCAGGGGTGCCGCGCCTTCCTGGCGGTACAACCCATTAACCACGATTTCCTCCGCTGCGGGATGGGGGAGCATGCCGCCCAGGGGGTCTCCCGCCGCCGCAGCATTGCGGATGAGGGTGGAAGAAAGCTCCAGAAAGGGCAGCAGCCAGGCGGGAATTTCGGAAAGCGGGTAGCGGTCGCAGTTCAACCGCACCCCCCGTTTTTTCTCCAGCGCTGCCAGAGCAGGGGAAAGGGGCGCCCCTTTGCGTTCAAAAACATGGTAATGAAGATGTTCGGCCAGAAATGCGAGATCGTCCGTCCCAAATATTTCCGGGTCGGCCATGCGGGCGATCAAATCCGACCCGGCGAACCAGTGCAGGGGCTGCGAATCGTCCACCTGCAGCAAGGGAATTACTTCGGCGCTTCGGGCGGCATGGCCGAAACCGAATTCCACCGTGGAGATGCCGAGCCGGGAAGGCGTGAGGTGCAGGGGCTGTGGCGAATTTTCCCCCGGGGTTTCCCGCGATCGCTCCGCGCACTGTGCAAAATAGGATTGCTCCGGGTCGCCGATAACGGAAATTGCCACTTCGCACAGATGAAGACGCGCTTGTGGCCCCACATTAGCATCGGATTTCTTCGGGTCTGGATGCCGGCCGCTGGAAAGCACGAACAACACCCGTTCCAGGCTGCTCCGGGCGCGCAGAATCCATTCCGCGGCAGCGAAATGATTGAATCCGATGGGATTGCCCGAGATCGGGAAAAACAGGGTTTTGGATGGATCGAACCCGGATGGGAGCGAAGATCGAGTCGCCATGAATTCAGTTCCAGATAGGAAGTTCCCGCCGCAAAGCCTTGCGGGTTCGGAAGGCCCCGCAGGTTGGGAAAGCCATGAAAACAGGGTGCCCGGGTGGATGCGAAGGCGCCTTCCTCCGTTGCTCGTCCCTGTATTGTTCGCGTTCCTCATTGCGGCGGTGTTCCTGCCGCGGGAATCCTTTGGCAAAGGGGAGGAAACCAAACCCCACAAGCCCGCATCCTTGCGGAAGCAGGTGGAATCCATCCTGGAACACCAGCAGTTGCCGCTGGATGATCTGGCTCTGTTGCTGTTCTCGGTGCGCCACCGCACCTATCTCTTCAGCCACAATATCCGCCGGCCGATGATCGCCGCCTCCAACGCCAAGCTGGTCACCACCTATACCGCCCTGAAAACCCTCTCCCCGGATTACCGCTGGCGGACGCGTTTTTTCCGGATCGACGAAAACCATGACGGAGCGGATTCTCCCCGTCAAGGGTTGCTGGTGAAGGGCTCCGGAGACCCCACCCTGACACCCGGGGATCTGTACCGTGCGGCGTTGTATTTGAAATCGGTGGGAATGCGGCGGATCGATGGGGGCATCTATTTCGATGGCAGGATTTTCGACGTGCAGATATTTCCCGCAACCTGGGGGGATGTTTCCAGGGGAGAAGCTTGGTTCGCCCCGGTTTCCCCGTTTATTGTGGCGGAAAATGTCATCGAATTCATAATCTCGAAAAGACCCGGGTTTCCCTTTCATGATGTCCTCTCACCGGTGCCGGGCTTCGAGATCGTTTCCAAGGTGAAGGAAGTCCCGTATTCCAAACCCAATGTGAAGGTCATGCAGAAGTGGCGGGAAGATGGCGCCGTGTTCCACTTTTCGGGAACCCTCGGCCCGTCGAAAAATCCGATTCCTCTTTCCATGGCTGTGGAACGGCCCCGGGTGCATTTCTACCGCCGTCTCGTGGCAGCGTTTCGGCGGGCGGGAATCGCAGGGGAGATGCCGATGCGGCTCGATGATCCTCCGCCCAAGGAACGGCGCGCGGTGTATCAAATCCTCTCCCCGCCCCTGCGGGATGTGATCGTGAACGTGAACAAGCACAGCAGCAATCTGGCCGCGGAGGTGTTGTTGCGCACCATGGGGTTGACCGGGAAGAAACTCGAAGTGTCGGCGGAAGACGGGTTGGCGGTGTTGCGGGCGGAAATGGAATCGGCGTTCAAGCAGACTCCCACCGATCTCGTAATGGTGGATGGCTCCGGGTTGAGCCGCGAAAACCGCATCAGCGCCCTGCTGTTGGTGCGGTTGCTGAACCGGGTGCGCTACGATTTTTCCATTCGTCCCGAGTTCATCAATTCCCTGCCGGTCGCCCTCACCGACGGCACCTTGCGCTACCGAAACTTTCCCAGCCGCATGAAAGGCCGCGTGCGGGCCAAATCGGGCAGCCTGAAAGGCGTTTCCAATCTGAGCGGCTACATGCAGTTGGACCGGGATATCGTGATCTTCTCCTTCCTGATTCATCAACCGAAGCGCCCCTTCCAGAAATTACAGATAGCGCAGGACCTGGCTCTAGGCGAAATCTTCGATCTGCTGCAAGAGCGGTGAATTCAGGAGCGGTGATTTAAGAAGCTGTGATTTAAGAAGTGGTGGCAAGGCCGGTTAACGGTCTAACCTCTCAAGATATAGGTAATCACACGCCTCCCAGAGGCGCCCCGGGAGGTTATTCGGCCCGCTTGAGGTCCAGAATGCTCAGCCGGGTGAGGAGGCCGCCGTCGCCGTTGGAAATCTGGGGTATGATGGCAATGTCGTACCGGGAGGAGTTCGCGATGTTCCAATCCGAATGATCCCAGGCGAAGGCTTCCATCTTCACGCCATCCGAGCAGTCCAGATTGAACTTTAAATGCCGGTTGTTCACCACGGCCGGGTTGTTCACCTTGAACCCCTTCAGGCCGATCACCGGTTCTGGATTGCCGAATCCAAAGGGGGAGATTTTCCCCAGTTCTTCCAGGAAACGGGGTGTCAATTCAGCCGGTTCGATCCAGGCATCGATTTTCAGTCCCTCGTCCTCGGCCCCATTCATGATATCCCCGCGCTCAATGGCCGATTGGAAGTGATCGGTGAAGGCATGCAGATTGGCCCTTTGCAGGGATAGGCCGGCGGCGCTGCGATGGCCCCCGAAGCGGTCCAGCAGCGTTTCGCAGGATTCCAGCACGCTCAGCACGTCCAACTGCTGGCTGCTCCGTACCGATCCCATCAATTCGGAAGGATCCTGATCGGTGAGCACGACGGTAGGGCGGTGGATCTGGTAGGCGATGCGGGTGGCGATGGATCCGATTACACCGGGATGCCAATGGCTGCCCACCAGGATCATGGCGGGGCGTTCGGGCATGGAGTCCATTAATTCCATGGCTTTCTCGTACACGCCCCGCTCGATGGCCCGGCGCTCCCGGTTTACCTGCACCAGTTGCCGGGCCAGCCGCCGCGCTTCGGTGAAGGAATGGGAAAGCAGCAATTGCATTCCCAGGCGGGGGTCGCCAATCCGGCCCAGGGCATTGATTTTCGGCGCCAGCTTGAACGTGATGGTATGGGGTGTGATGGGGCCGCGCACCCGGCATTCCTTCACCAACCCGCTGATGCCCGGCTTGAGGCTGGAATTGAGCATTTCCAGCCCCAGCTTCACCAGGATCCGGTTTTCGCCTTTCAGGGGTGACATATCGGCGACCGTGGCCAGTGCGACCATGTCGAGATAGTAGCCGGGGGCCGTGTGACAAATTCCGTGCCGGTTCCAGAAATTGACATCCTCCAGGTGATCGTCCATCGCGCAAATCACCTTGAAGGCCACGCCTGCGGCGGAGAGGTCCTTGAAGGGGTAGGGGCAGCCCGGCTGTTGTGGATTGACCATGGAATGGGCATCGGGAACCCCCGCACCCAACTGATGGTGATCGGTGATGATCAAATCCATCCCCATCCGTTTCAGGATTTCCGGGGCCTCCATTTCCGTTGAGCCTAAATCGGAGGTAATTACCAGATCGGCTCCCCACTCCTGAAATTTCTGGAGTGTGATGGCGGTGAATCCATATCCCTCGGCGAGGCGCCGGGGGATGAAATATTGCACCCGGGCCCCCAGGCGTTTCAGATAGCTGTAGAGGATCACCGCCCCGGCGGTGCCATCCATATCGTAATCGCCGAAGACGATGATCTTCTCGTAGTTCTCCACGGCACGCAGGATGCGCTGCACCGTTGCGGTCATTCCCTTCATCAATTGGGGAGGGTGCAACCCCGTATCCTGGGGGTAGAGGAAGTCATGGGCCTCGGTTGGATCGGCCAAACCACGCGCTGCCAGGATGCGGGCCATGGCGGGGGTAACATCGAGGTTCTTGCACAACGAGCGCAAGGTGGTATCCCCATCGATCGGAGCCGGATCGATCCAGTGACGATTGCTCAAACTGGCGCTGGCGGATTTTGTGAGATCGTCCATGACGTGGTTGCTCATTCTCCCGCTCCGGTGGCCGGAGCGATAAACGAATGGATCCGCGAATGGCTCAGAAATAACCCCGCGAATGACCGGGCGATCAAGCCGCTACAGGGCCCGGCCCGAGTGCGGGGTGCGGGGAGCCAGCCGGAAGCGATTGCACATCCCTGGGAATTCGAAAGGAAATCACCCTATTTTCCCGCTTCCCCTAAATCATAGCCCCATTGGGGCAAATTTTCAATTTCACCCGGGGTGCAGTCATCAAAATCCGCCCCGGAAAGAGGTGTGCTCAATTCAGCGCTGCCAATATCCACTGAAATCGCTCCGCGTCAAGACCTACTACATCGAATACTGCGATGGCGGGCGGCGCATCCCGGAGAGGGTCGGCACCAGTTGGGAAATGTCGGATAACACGAGTAATGCTGGCGTTCCATTCCTTTTTTGCCTCGGCTATACTCGCGCCATGTCAGGGATCAGGCACACAGGCTTACGGCGCGCGTGTGGCGGCTACCGAAGGTCGTTCGTTCAATCGTTCAGCTAGTTCCTTCAGGCTTGCGCGATCCTGCCAAGTGTAGATTTTGTGCTTGTCGGCGAATTCCAGGGCACAAACCAGGGAGATGTCCGCCACTGAGAAAAAGCCGGGCCAGAAACCTTCCAGGGCTTGGGTTCGCACTCTTGCTTCCACCCAGTCAAGGCACGAAGTCACCCGCGCTTGCTGGCGGGCCAGGAGGGGAACGGAATCGGGATCGAGGTCGCTTAACCCCAATAGACGGATGATCACGGCGGCATCCTCCATGGCATGGAGGGTACTCAGCACCCGAGCATCTTCCCAATGGAATTCGGGGCGAGTAAGGGTGGGTGCCAGGGGTGAATGGCTGCCATCTTTTTCCGGGATGGGATACGTGCGCAGCAGGTACTCGATGATCAGGTTCGAATCGAACACCACTTCTCCATCATCCTCCAACACAGGGACTTTCAGCGTGGGGTTCAGTTTGGAAAAAGATTCGATGGGGCGTTTGGTGGCCATGGTGGTGTCCCGTTCAAAGGGAAGCCCCAATTCATCCAGGACGATTCTCACTTTTCGGACGAAAGGGCTGCCATCGCCGCCATGCAACAGTCTCATGTTTACTCCTTCAGCGGATGTTGAAATCAGGGAAAGAGCAGCAATCTTCTGTCAAGGTCGGAAATGGTCAACGCTGTCCGTCCGGGATGGGTGCGTGCCGGGATGGAGACGGCTTTCTCCCAAAAGCGCGGCCAAGGGCGCGGACACTATCGTCCGGGCTGCCACCATCCCCCCTGACGGCCCCCAGGGTGCCTTCCTGCGTGACCGGAAAGCGATTACGTGGTAAACCGCGTGATTACTACCCTTCCGCGCGACACGGAATGCTACTTGATGCCGCGCGTTTTAAAGTACGCTCCGTAATTCATGTCAAATGTCTTAATGTGAACCACCAACCAGTCAATTATGAAACCTGCGACTTCGCTGACTTCCAGCCTCTTGAATTTCAATTCTGATTTGTACTTGATGAAAGTCCGAATCAACTGGTTGTGCGCTTCCTGATGTTCTGCCAAACCAGGGTAATCAACGTCCCCCATGATTCTTTCTTCGTTTTCAAAGTGCACCACCGCTTCTTCAATTAGATCATCCAATAGATCACGCACGTCAGCGAACTTGGTATCCGCTTCCGCTGCCGCAATAGCTTGGTTTGCTATGCCGATTAAGTGCTGGTGATCTTGGTCAAATTCTTCCACACCAACCAAGTATGAATCTTTCCATTCAAGGTAAGTTGCCATGGTTTGCTGCCGCAAGTGTTGCTGATGAAAAGGGCGAGGCTTGATTAAAATGATTCATTTTCCCATATTCGCAACACCCCCGTCACCCGATCAGGCTTATTTTTTCACCTACCTCCGGAAAGTTCAGTGACCTGCCATGATCAAACGTCGGCCCGCCCATGGGTCTGACGTTCTTGATCAGCAAGTCGTATTGCATGTCTTCTGGTGGTGTTGGAATTATTGAGGGAATCCCTTGCGATCCTTTCCCTTCGCCTTCTAAATGAAATATAGCCGGGGGAAAAGCGAATCGAAAACTTTGAGAGGATCAACATGACCCGACCGACGGTCGAAGAATGGGCGTTAGAAATCCTGCGGGCCACCCAGGCCCGTGCTACCTGCGATCGGGGACGGTGTTCGGCCCTGATCCTGAAAGCCAACCGTATCTTGGCTTCTGGTTATGTCGGTTCCCCGCAGGGATTGCCCCATTGCGATGACGTGGGCCATGAATTCCAGGAAACCTGGGTCGATACCGAAACCCCGGAAAGCGATCCCGATGGTTTCTACATGCCCGAAACGGGTCGGTACCTGGTCAAGAAGAAGTCCTGTATCCGCACCATCCATGCCGAACAGAACGCTATCGCCTGGGCGGCGCGGGAAGGGATCGCCCTGAAGGGGGGCACAATGTACAGCACTTTGTTCCCCTGCCAATCCTGTGCGAAGCTGATCATGCAGGCTGGGATCGAACACGTAATCGCGGAATTTGACTACCATTCCAGTGGGCCATCCAAAGACCTGTTTGATGCCGTGGGAATCACCTACAAGGTTACCAAGCCAGGGGAAGCCTATACGCCGTGAATACTTCCCAGATCACCCGCACCCAGGCTGGGCACTCTGTCCAAGAAGAAGTCCCCGATCTGGTGGCGGGGGCCATCCGGGACGTAGCTGGGCGTTTCGGTTAAGCGGCCTAGAACGAAAACCCATCGAAAAACCGCTGATCCTTTCCCTGGGTCTTTTCCATCGGAGTCGGGTTTCAGAGACATTTCCCCCTTATTTCGGCCCCAATAGTCATTCCCACCACACCCGCGCTGGATACTTTAGTTATGCCGGTTCCTGTGTTCTCCAAATCCCGCGATTGGAAATAGAACAAATGAGAAAATCCCGCGCCAACTTTCGGAAGATGTTCAGAGCGTATTGATCTCGGCTGTTATAAGTAATGCCACGGAAATCAATGACTGGTCGCACTCGGGTCGCGGAGTCGTTTTTCAAGGCAGAAATCTAAACCCCACTTATCGGTCACTGGCATTCACTAGTTGGCGAGATGTTCTGGGATGATTGGAGTTTGTCCGCATTGATGATCCTGAAATTACCGAGTTTTTATTCCCGCGACTTATTGAGCGAGAATCTTTATTCACAAATGCAAATATGACACAAAAAAGGCCGGAATTGGAGGCATTTTGCGTGTATCGCCCCCGTCCCTTTTCGGTGTAGAAGGAGCATGAGACACCCAGGTAGTGCGACCTGTATCCGCATCAATTGGGCATCGACACGACCACCCCCTCCGGGAAGGCCATGTTCCAGATGTGCGGGGTCTTTGCCGAGTTCGAGCGATCTATCATCAGGGAGCGGATCAACGCGGGGTTGGATCGGGCAAGATTGAATGGAAAGCGGGTGGGGCGACCAAGGATAGATTCTGAGGTCGAAGAAGCGATCCGGGAGGCACTGAGTCGCGGGGACAAGGGAATTCGGAAGATTGCGTAAAAAATGGAGGTTGAGGATTAATCGTTCACCATATCGATGATATGGCGGATGTATCCCCTTTGAATTTCGAAAAGTTGGTGCAATCGGGTTGCCAAAATGCTCAGGATGAGGTCCGGATAGGTCATTCCCTGGGCGTCCAAACCCAAGGAAACGATACTAGTGACATCCTTTTCGGGTTTCTTCAGATCTGGTTTTGGATTCACCTCTAAAATGTTCAAATTACCCTTGGCATCTTCCCTGACATCCAGGCGAATTAAAGTGTTGATTCCGAAGTATGTGTACACATCCAGCGCCAGTCCGCTTAACCGTTTCTTGACCTCCCCGTCCTTTTGATCGTCCAGCAAATGAAAACGGGATTTGGTGAGTTTCTTTTGGTCCATGGAGGTAAATATCTTCTCTCCCTTTTCCAGCACTCTCTCGATTTCGGAGAAGGAAAAGGGCTGACCGAATTCGACGAATTTCCCTCTGGTGTATTTCACGCTGCCATAGATGGCCACGCAATATTCCCGTCCCGGCAGGAACTCCTCGATCAATACATGGTGATGGGTGTGATCGTAAATTTCATCCACCAACCGGGGAACCTCGGCAGTGGATTCAGCGAGATACACATTTATCGAAGCCCTGCCCGAAACCGGTTTCACGATAAAGGGGCCTTTGTACTCCTTGAAACATTGATGAAACTCTTCCAGCCAATACACGGTTTTTCCGTGTTTGATTTTATTCCAGACAAAAAATGGGGAGGTATTAAATCCCAACGCAATCAGTTGCTGTTTGAACAAGTCCTTGTTGTCGAGGACTGATACGTTGCGTGGGTCATGACCAATATAGGGGATCCCCATCATTTCCAACATCGCCGGCGCATGGGACATGGGGTCATACCCTTGCACCCCGCCGCTATTGATCCACGCGAAATGAATATTGTTTCGAACCAGATTGTCGAGCAAGGTTCTGTCGTCCGGCATGAGATGAACATGCCGAAATCCCAGGCCCTTTAGTGTTTGCCGGATATCCTCGGCAACATATTGATAGCTTTTCCAGTTTCGCGTGTTCAACGAACGGAAACGCACAGCTCCTTCTACAGCACCATCTCCACCATAAATTACAGCAATCCGGAGCCGTTCCTGGAGATGATCCAGAATGCTCGGCATGTGGGAAATTTCATAGTATCGGATGGATCCATCTTCCCCGAAAAATGGCAAGGGATTTGATGCTTTTGATTTTTTCTTTTTTAATGTCACCGCAGAATTACGTCGGAAGAATATACTGAATTTTAATTGAACGTTTATTGCCAAAATGGCAATCCCATCACCCGCTTGGGATAATGCAATTTACCGACCGTTGGGAAAAGGGAGGGGAAAGGAGGAATAATTTCGGATAAATTATTTCTTCCGCATGATGGTCGTGCCGGAAAAGTTGGCGTCGGGCGCCTGTTCGATGAAGCGCTGACAACGGCGAATCAGCAAATTTGAGGGATTGTCTTTCCCGCCTCTCAGTTCGATGGTGCGTTCAAATTTTTCGATGGCCTTTCCGAAATTCGCATTTTGATAAAATTTGAGTCCCTCTTCATACACCTGGATATGATCGAGCTTTGTGGACAGTCTTAAATCGTCCCGCATGGTTATCACCTCGTAGATATCCAGACCCTGCTCCCTACCATAAACCACGACGTTATCCAGTTTTCGAACGATCACTTCCTGGCGCACCTCATGGAAGGTTCCCTCGCCGATGATAATATTTGTGCCGTACATTTTGTTCAGGGCCTCCAGGCGGCTGGCCACGTTCACCGTATCTCCAATTACGGTATAGTCCATTTTTTGATCGGATCCCATATTTCCCACCAGAACCGGGCCAGTGTTAATCCCGATCCGGGCCATAAACGGGGTTTTCCCTTCCCGGCGCCAAATAATCCGGAGTGAATTCAAAGTGCGCTGGCATTGCAAGGCGGTCCGGCAGGCGTCCAATGCATGGTTGTCGTTGGGAGTGGGAGCCCCCCAAAATGCCATGATTGCATCCCCCATGTACTTGTCGATGGTGCCATTTTCCCTGGTGATGATATGAGACATTTCCCCCATGAATTGCGCCAAATATGGAATCAGATCGGGCCCCATCGCTTCGGAAATCTTCGTGAAATCCACCAAATCAATGAAATATACGGATAAGGACTTTTCTTCTCCTCCCAACTTGGCTTCGATGCCCTGGGAGATCAGCTTACGAACCAGTTCGGTCGGGAGGTATCTTTGAAAGGAATCCAGCCCTTTGCGCATCTGTTCCATCGAGGTGGAAAGTTGATCCACCTCCTGGATGACCGAGGGTATATATTCGATTTGATCCAGCTCGAAATTTTGAATTTGCCGTGTTTGGTGCGTGATCTTCAACAAGGGGTTGACGATTAGATAGCGGGACAATGTGACTACGACGAACGCCGCAACAAGAATGAGCGCGAACACTGCAATCAGCATTTTTTGCATATTGGCATTGATTTCACTCAGAAAATCACTTTCCGGAATGATAGTCCCAACCGTCCAGCCTCTCTTTTCTATGGGTGAAAAACTGATGAAATAGTTCTCGCCCGTCACAGTGTCTTTATAATAGATCTGGCTTTGGCCCTCTATTCCCGAATTTTCCTGTTTGTTTTCCAGCATGGCGTTATAAGCCACCAGAAGACGGGGATCGTTGGCTTTTCCCAATGCTTTCAACTGGGGTTTTCCTTTGCCGATAATGGTGTGGGTGACCTCTTCCGGGTTCTGAAACGCAATCAGTTCCTGTTTGGAATTCATGATGAATACTGTGCCGGTTTTTCCGACATTGATGGTGCTCAAATAATTGGATATGCGTTCCAGTTCGATGGCAATGGTGATTACTCCGGCAAAATTATTATTTGGCTCATGGGAGATGGCGACATTTATCCCGGGCTTTTTGCTCGTGGCAAAAACATATACGCCAGTCCATATCTTGCCTTGGGTATCCACCGCTTTTTTGAACCATCCCCGTTGGGGTGCATAATATTTGTTTTCCATTACGCGGATCACATCCGGGGAAAGCCGGTTTTTTTCCTCCAGGTAATAGGAGATGACTCTTTTGGCTTTCTTCTCGGCTGGATTCCAGGTGCTGTTGATAAAACGGATGGTTTTGTCATCCTGGCGTTGGGCGCCAATGAAATCGCCGTTGGGCCACCCGAAACTGATCCAGGAAAATGTGGGGTTGGACTTCAACAACGCCAGATACAATTGTTGGCGTTGATCCTGATCCTCTACCGAGACAATACCCTGGGAGAAAATTCCGTCGATTGTGAGGAGAGTCGATTCGGCCGTGGTAAAAACGTTATTGATTTCCTGAACAACCCCTTTAATGATTTCCCGGTTCAATTCCAATGCGATATTGGCTGTATTTTTCTTGGAAATATATATCCAGGGGAAGAAGATCAAGGCGCTTGTGACTATAACAGTCACGAGGATGGTCGCAGCCAGACCCACTTTCAGGGAACAGCGAAACTTAAGCCTTGCGAAAAATCCCGGTTTCTCCGGTTCCGTGGATTCCTCGGATTCCATCTCCGAGGTAATGATCTTTATGGGTTCGATTAACTGCTCGGATTCCTCGCTTGCGGCGTCATTGCCATTGGTTGATTCTTCCGCTGGTTTCATGGAGTTTTCCTTTCTCCCCCCCATCCAGCTAACGCTGTGCTACTGGCAGGCCATTGTCTCTGACCAACTGGCCCTCGTAATTGTAAATGAATGTTGCGCTTTCAAAGAATCGGAATGGAATTTTCAGGCCGATTCGGCGGGCCACTTGAAAATTGATCGCAATATCCGGCGGGGACACAACCCCAACCGGTAATTCTCCTGGCTTGGCCTCGCCTGCAAGGATCTTGACTCCGTAAATCGCGGCCAAGTGAGCATTGCTTTCAAACCCCACCCCCAAGGACAATACGGCGCTATCATCCCCTTCCTTGACCACATCGGGGATGGCACTGAGCACCGGGATTTTCCAGGCATGGGCATTGATGGTTGCAATTTCCCGGAACACCGAGGTGCTACCCGTGATCCAAAACACGGAATCGTTTCCATCGGGATCGGATTCGCGGATGATCTTCACGGCCCTGGGAACCTTCTGCTTCAGTTCGGCCTTGGCGTTTTTCTGGTCCTCCACCGCCACATCGATGACCTGGATGCCCTGTTTTTCCGCCAACTCCCTCAAGGGTTCCACCTGAGTGATGACGGCGCTTTTATTTTTCCGGGCGAAAAGTACGGCAATTGTTTTCAGGTTTGGTTTGAGTTCGAGCAGATAGTTCATTTGTACCTGCAGGGGCACATTCAGGGAAGTATAGGCGATGTTGGTTCCACTCGGTGTTTCATAGTCCTGCATTTGTCCCAGCAGTACCGGATCTTTCGAGCAGACACTGACAACCGGTAGAGTCTCGTTTCTGAAATATTTGTGCATGAAGGCCGTGGAGTTGGACCCCATGGAAAAAATCAGCGAAAAATTTTCCCCTCTGGCAAAATCCAGCGCTTGTATCCCTTTTTCCTTGTCCTTCTGAAAATTGAGAATTGTAAATTCAACAGGCAGGTTCTTTTCCTGGAATATGCTCAGAATCTTGAACATTGCCGTGTTGTACGCGGACGATTTTTTCGGGAAGAGCACCAGCACATTTTTCCGGTTCTCTTTCCCGGAACCGCCGTCCCTTCTGCGGATCATGAATTTCAGCCCATCCCCCCCACCGGGTATGATTTCCCAATACTTTCCGGCTTCCGGACGCATGGTAAACCAGTCCTGCCATTTGATTCCCGGGCCATCCTCCGCCGCCATGGAGGAGGTGGAAAAAGCGACCATCGCCAGAAGGCCCAGCCAAAGAAAAACGGGTATCCGCTTGCGCATGTCCATGGTCAATTTTCTGTCAGATTGATTGGGGAGCGTTATTTCCGGCCGAGAACCTTTGTACCGCCTGGGAGAAATATAAACAACATACCCAACAACAAGGTCGCAGCGCCGATCCAGGAAATGGTGAGTGCGTCCTGCTGGTTCGCAATCAGCAATTGAGCCACGATAATCGGCCCCAGGACATGGCCGATCCGTTCGAGAAACCGATACAGGGAGATCGTCGAAGTCCTGCCCAGGGTTTGAGAAACCGAAGTGTTGGCGATGTGGGTGATGATGGGGGCATTGATGAAGCCATGGGATAATCCCAACACGGTCATACCGAGGATGAGAATTCCTGTGGCGAGCAAGGGAATGCCCATGGATAGCAGGTTTTCCCAACCCAACATTCCGATCATGATCAGGCCGAATCCACTGCCAATGGTGCCTAAGAACAGGATTTCCCGGGTTCGCCCCGTACGGTCAACCAACTTGGATATGAACTGACTGGAGAGCAGTACACCGCCGGAATAGAACATCAGGATTTGCCCGATATCTTCCTGGGCATACCCGGCCTTCGCCATCAGAATGGGCAATGCAAATATTGTCACTCCCGTGAGCACGGCCTTGGTAGTGATCCCGACCAGCAATATGGTCTTGCAAAATTGTAGGTCCCCCAGCACCTTGCCAATGTTTGATAAAAACCGTTCTCTGTTTTTTGCCTCACCCAAATCGCTATCCGCTGCAGCGGAGAGACGTGGCACCTCGGAGATCATGGAAAGGGCGTAGATGAGTAGGAAACCACCCAGGATTCCGGCAACGGTAAAAACACCAGAGGGGCCAATGTACGTCACCACCAAAGCTCCAATGGCCGCTCCGGAAATGAATCCGCCATTGTACCCGAACACGATGATGGCCGCACCTTGGGTTTTTTTCGCCTGGGAAGCCATCATGACAATGTAGGACTGGCAGCCTATGAAGATCAATCCCTGCCCAATTCCCGCAATAATCCGGATCACTCCCATCAGGTAGTAATTGGTTATGACGGCCATTGCGCCGAGGCTCAGGGATGCAAGCAGGATTCCCACCACCATCATCCTTTTAACACCATGTTTATCTGCATAACGTCCCGCTGGGAGCAAGGTGAGGGCAAATGCAGCGAAAAATAATGTGAACAATGATGAGGTCCAGGTGGCATCCACTCCGCTTCCAACTGCGACCTGTTGGAAATACTGGGGAAGGAAGGAAACATGGATCCCTTCGATAAATACTCCCAGAAAAAAGACGGGGCGCACCAACTCCACCTTTAAATCCCGGTCATCCTCTTCTGCCGATCGCAGTGCACGGCGGCTCCTGCGTACCGAAAGCAATACATCAAGGAAAATGAAGGAGATGAATGCCGATGCGATAAACAGGACCGAGAAATTCTTGATATTTCTCCAAAGCCGGGAATACACAAGGGCTTTCGGAATTCCAACATTGATCGAAGCCCGGAGTATCAAAGGATCCTTGTCTTCATTTCCTTTAAGGCTCAGCGGAATGGCATATTCAAAATGATCCTGCAAGAGTTGCAATTTGGTATCGACAAGGTCGGGATTGGTGTGAATTACGATTCGTTCGCCGGAAGTAAGCGCGACATAGCTGATATCTGGGTTAAGTTGTTTGTATTCGGTCAGAGTGCTCTGCAGGCCGGAAATATCGGAAATTTCGATTCCCAACTCCACAACCTGATTTAATCTTTGCGCGAGAGACTGAGCCAGGGCCTTGGTTCGTTCCTGAATCCCCTCGGAATAGGTGTTCACCAGCGTAAGGATA
Organism: uncultured Pseudomonadota bacterium; assembly: GCA_964583525.1. Taxonomy (GTDB): domain Bacteria; phylum SAR324; class SAR324; order SAR324; family JACQKK01; genus CAZOXD01. The sequence continues at coordinate 3,638 of CAZOXD010000002.1, read as the reverse complement.
ACGATTCCGGCCATTATAAAGAACACGAAACCGTAGGAGAATTGAAGCCATCGCCGCTCCTGATCTCCCCAGCGATGCTCCGTCAGAAACAAAAAGAAAAAATATAGACCCGCAAATCCAACCAACGAATAAAAAACGGGAATGAAACTCTCGATAAGTTTTTTCGAAATCAAGTGCTTGGGGGTGGACAGTTTAAGCAAACCAACGTTTTCGAACCGGTTTCGCAATGGGAGTTCAACCCAATAGGTGTACTCGTCCTCGCTCACATCGTAATTAGTGGACAACACACTGGCTTGGCTTACTCCCTGTGCGGCCCTCGGAATGAGTGCCTGGCCGGTATTTTTTGATGATTTTTCCAGGCCCTTTCTCTGGTTGAAAAAGATAGCCTTACCCGTTGGATCCACGACAAATATTTCCATTATGGATGGATCTGAATCCAGCATCGGATTGGAAAGAGGCAAAAATCCAGGAAATTGTTTCAGTGGAAGACCGGCTTGGAGATAGGAGTCAATACTGTTTTTTATCGTCTGACCCTGAGCTGCCAATTTGTCTAATACAAAGGTAGGATAGGTTCGTAATCCTTCTCCAAATCCGACATAAGTTAATACAAGGAGAGATACAATCAATACGATATTGATTGGGGCAAGTTTGATTGTCCTGGCGATAAGTTGATACATACTCTTATAATAAATCTTTTGAGACTGGATCCAATGCGATTTCTGCTCCCCCCAAAAGAATCGCTGCTATCCCAATTAAGCAGGGACCGTACCATTTTCGAAAGATTCCCGCCAACGATCCGATTTTGATATTGAGTGTGATTTTAACTTGAAAATTCAGGCACATTGATCTCCACTACCCCCAAAATCTATGACACAGGAGCAAGGGCTGGGCAAGTATTCCATATGAATTTTTCTGGGACGCCTAATTTTATGATTATTTCATGCCGATGGTCAGTTAAATTCATTCTCATTCTAATTGAACAAGGGCCTATTAACACAAAATATCGAAAGCTCCTTACGGAATAAACAATAGGGAATTATAATCCTATGAGATTTTTCTGGCGCATTCCGGACGATGAGGAAAGGCTGGCCAAGCGCCAATCAACCAGTTTGTCTTTCCAGAATATTAAAAGTGCCTGGCTTCCTATTATGCCCAATATCCCAAAAACAGATATGGCGAGAGACCTCTGCATATTCCCGCCTTGCATGAACACTCGCCGAATCTGGGTGTTGTCCATCCCGGCATGAGGCGGAATTGGGCTTATCGGTGCCCCGCTTTCGGGTTTCCCGGGGCTATTCCCGTGATCTCGGACGCACAATGCTAGACAGAGAGAGAGGGGGTCAAGGCAATAGGGGATTTGGTCAGTTTCGTTCTCGCCGTCGGTTCACCACTATTCTAATTTAATCACTCCGTCCAGTTGGGGGGAGGGCAGGCGGCGCCCAGCTTCGCACGGTCCTTCGGTGGCGGACGGTGCTTGGCGCAGCAGGTGAAGAGTATCAACCTGCGGAAAAAGCAAAACCAGGCCATCGATCTGAAAGAAAAAAAGAAACGCTGGGATTTTTTCAACAGAGGGTTCCCTCGGCCTCCAGTTTTTCCGCGATCCAGGCCATCAGGGTTTTCTTGGAGATCTTGCCGAATCCGGAGGTGGGCAGTTCCTCGAGCAGTTCCAGCCGCTCCGGCAGCTTGAATTTGGCGATCCCCTTCTCCAGAGCGAATGCCGTCAGTTCGGGAAGAGTGACGGTGGCGCCGGCCTGGGGGACCACGTAGGCGCACATGCGCTCGCCCAACACTAAATCGGGCATGGGGACACAGGCCACGTTCTTCACTGCCGGGTGGCCCAGGATCAGGTTTTCCACCTCCTCGGCGCTGATGTTTTCCCCGCCCCGGTTGATGAGGTCCTTTCGGCGCCCCTCCACCACGTAGTTGCCCGTCGGGTGCAGCCGCATCAGGTCGCCGGTCTTGAAGAAGCCGTCGGCGGTGAAGCTGGCCGCGTTTTGTACCGGTGCGCGGAAGTATCCCCGAAAAGTGTAGGGCCCCCGGCAGGCCAGTTCCCCCACCTCCCCGGGCGGCACCTCCCGCCCCCGCTCGTCCACCAGCATCACCTCGTCGCCGGCGGAGATGGGGCGGCCAACGGTCTCCATCCGCACCTCCTCCGGGTCGTCCACCCGCACTATGGTCAAAAGGCCCTCGGACATCCCGAACACCTCCTGCACGATGCACCCGGGGATCGCCGCCTCAGCGCGCCGCTTCACCTCCGCCTGCACCTTCTGACCGCCGGCGGTGATCATTCGCAGCGAAGAGAGGTCGTGGGCGCCGATAGCAGGGTCGTTGAGCCAGCGGATAAGCAGCGCTGGCACCAACTCAAGGTGGGTGATCCGCTCCCGCTCCACTAGGCGGAGGGCATCGGCGGCTTCCATGGAGGTGGAGAGTACGATGCGCGCGCCCTGCAGTAGAAATCCCTGGATTCCTGGGGTGGCCAGCGGAAAATTGTGGGCGTTGGGGAGCACCACCAAAAGGGCGTCGTCCATCCCGATATCGCTGACGGCGGACGAGGCCACGGAAACGTAATGGTAATCGTTGTGGGTGCGGGGAATGACCTTGGGAACCCCCGTGGTGCCGCCGGTCAACTGAAAACAGCACGGCTCCGTGGGGTCGATCTCCAGCTCCGCCAGAGCGTCCGGGGAGAGCCCGCTATCCCGTTGCAGCAGGTCTTCCAGGGCGGGGTAGCGCGTCTCTCCGCCCGCGCCGTGGACGAGGATGAAACGGAGGGAATCGCAATCGGCCTCGACCCGCTCGGCGAGGGGGATCATCTCCTCCGTTCCCAGCCGGGCCGGCAGAATGTAGCCCACCGCCCCCGTCAGGCGCACGAAGTGGCTAATCTCAAGGTAGCGGTGCGCCGGCAGGGCCATCACGGGAATGGCCCCCACCCGTTGCAACGCAAAATAGAGGCAATGGAACGCCGGAACGTTGGGGAGTTGCATCACCACCGGGTCGAGCGGCAGCACCCCCATCTTCAGCAGGTGCAGGGCCAACCGCTCCACCCGCCGGCCCAGTTCCCGGTAGGTAACACGCTCCTCGCCCGCGACGATGGCCACCCTGTCGGTGAACCTGGCAAAAGTCTCCTGGAACACGGCGCCCAGCGGCCGGTCCTGCCAGTACCCTGTTTGCCGGTAACGTTCGGCAAACTCGGGCGGAAAGGGGGTCATGCCTTTCAGCGTCATCGGGCCTCTCTGACCTGCATTTCGGCAAAGGGTATGGGCAAAATGTAGAGGCCGGGCCCCCCGTCTGTCAATGGAGTAGAGGCCCACCCGATCCAGGTGGAGGTGTGTTTGGCCAAATGCGGAGTTTCGTTGGCTGGAGACCGCTCACCACTAAAAATAAAAGTGCAGGAACAGCTCAAGGCTGAATGGCGACAACCAATTCTCACGGTGAGATTGGTTTGACGCCAGCGATGGGTGGTGGACTGTCCAGAGAATGGTGAGATGGACCAGCTAGGGACCTGGAATGGGGTGGGATTAAAGTGTCACTGCCATGCCATTCCTCCTTGATCGTTCTAGCAGTCTGTCGGACTTATGATGCCAAGGATGATACCATTGCGGAGGATTTTTTCCATTAACCAGGGATGGTGATGATGAGCA
>CAZOXD010000001.1:112555-117001 GCA_964583525.1 uncultured Pseudomonadota bacterium | reverse complement strand
AACTGCCTCTCCCTGGCCAAGGGGGCGAAGCTGGAGCCCATGCGGAGATAGCGCGCTCATTTGGCGGATCTTTTAATTAGCCCTTAAAAGGGAGAGAATTTTGATGCTAAATTTACCCTTCCAATAATTCTCCTTCTTGATTCGCTAAATGAAACTGGAAGTACATCTCGACGAACAATCACAGATTCTACTTTGATTTTGGCCCGGTTAACAGGCAAGATCGACTAGCTTGGTAGTTGGATGCCCTCAGAATTGTAAATTCGATTTGGATACCAGAGATGAAATATGCCAGCCCCTTACGCTATCCAGGAGGTAAGGCTGGGCTGACCGGGTTTCTTTCAGATGTGATCGATTTAAACAACTTGCGTGGTTGTACCTATTATGAACCTTATGCAGGCGGTGCTGGGGCGGCGTTGAACCTGCTCAAGAATGAAGTTGTTTCAGAACTTTATCTCAATGATGCCGATCACCGAATCAACGCTTTCTGGAACTCCGCACTTTATGAGAGTGAACGTTTTGTGGAAAAAATCAGATCCGTACCACTGACAATGGAAGAATGGTATCAACAGCAACAAATATGTTCTCGTCCAAAGCTATACAGGAATTTTGAGGTTGGATTTGCTGCATTTTTCATGAATCGCTGCAACAGATCCGGCGTTCTGACCGGATCGGGTCCAATAGGTGGATACAAACAACAAGGTAAGTGGCGTTTAGATGTTCGGTTTTATCGCGAAACACTGATTGAACGTATCCTCGACCTTGAACGCATGAAAAACAGAATCCACATCTCGAGCGCAGACGCCATTGATTTCTTGAAGGGGACTCTACCGCGTGGGCACAGACGTGGGAGAATCTTTGTTTACTTGGATCCACCTTATGTTAACAAGGGACAGCGTCTATATTTGAACGCTTACAATGCTGAGGGACACTCCCAATTGGCTAAATATCTGGAAAAGCAAACAATCCTTCCGTGGATCATGTCATATGATGATAGCGAACTTGTTCGCAATCTCTATTCCGACCAAAATATTGCAAGTATGCCCATTCGATACTCTCTCCAGATAAAGCGATCGGCGAGAGAACTCATTATAGCCCCGCATCGAATTGCTATTCCACAGACATGCCGACTCCATGGCCGGGAATTTATATTGCTCAAGGGCAATCACGAATGGAAGTCACTATGACAAATGAAACGGAAACTTCATTTCTTCCTGTGAAGGATCTCCACTTTGACTGGGAAAATCCTCGACTATCTGAGTATGGAATCACAAGCAAGACTCCAGACGAGCAAATTATAGAGATCCTCTGGGAGGCCATGGATGTTCAAGAATTGGTCCAGTCAATTAAAGCAAGCGGATACTTTCCCCATGAACCGTTGATAGTCACTAAGGAGAAAGACAAACTTATTGTAATTGAGGGTAATCGCCGTCTTGCAGCGGTTAAAGTACTACTTGATAATCGGATCTCAAAGAAAAATGGTTGGGAAATTCAGACCATTTCAGAAGCTAAAAAAAAGGAGCTTCAAAACCTCCCAATCTTCTTAGGTAGTCGCGAAGATTCCTGGCGTTACTTGGGATTCAAACATGTTAATGGGCCTGCAAAGTGGACTAGTTACGCCAAAGCTAATTACATAGCCGATGTGCATCGTAAATATAAAACTTCACTTGAAGATATCGCTTATCAAATTGGAGACAGGCATCGTACTGTACAGCGTCTTTATCGTGGTTTAATGGTCGTAGAACAGGCTGAACGGGAGAAGGTGTTTGATCGTGAAGATGGATTCCAGCAACGATTTTATTTTTCACATATGTATACTGCCCTTGATTACGATGGATTCAGTTCATTTCTTAGCTTAAAACCTGAAAAGGAGGAGTCAAAGAATCCGGTTCCTAAGAATAAATTGAGCGAGCTTGGTGAACTTTGCTTGTGGCTTTATGGGAGTAAAAAGGATAACCGCCCCCCAGTGGTTAGGAAACAAAACCCTGACCTAAGGCAGCTAAATGCTGTATTGAATAAACGCCCATCTATTGCTGCTTTACGTGCCGGGACTGATCTGGAAAAGGCATTTGAGATTAGTCGCCCACCAAGTGCGGTCCTCGAGGAAGCATTGCTGGGTGCCAAGCGTGAGTTAACCACCGTTAGAGCACACCTGACAACAGGTTATGATGGGGCTGATACTCTATTGCGGTTAGCTGGTACAGTAGCAAACATGGCCGAGGATATTTATTCGGAGATGTATCGAAAACACAGTCCTGAAGAAAAGAAGCGAATGGTGGAGGAATGACGTTTAATTTACCGGGAAATCCTTCACCAAAAGCTGAGGTCAACGAAATTGCGGACTACGCTGAATGGCTGAGTTGGGTCAACGGATCGGTATCGAGCCGTCATATCGTCGCGTTTCTCGGGCGTGAAGATGACAATGTGGAAAGTACTGGCATCATTAGCGTTGACGATCAAAATTCTGATATCCTTGATGAGGTTATGATTGAAATCGAGCGTCGAGGTTTTGCATGCGGTCGTGGCTATCCTTTTCGCCTCGTCCACGATGGGACGGTTTTGCGGTACGACGATTCAATAAACGGTGAACGTTCAATTCTTTATCGTTACCTTTTATTGAGTACACGATTAAAAATGGATAAAAACCGCGTACACGCAGGTATTGACGGTTCGGGATTGTTGGAGGAAATCGCAGCCCACGTGTTGATGAGGTACATTGGCGGAAACCGAGCACATGCATTGGTATTTGGTACTGCTTCTTCCGGGGGCTTTAAGGGAAAAGTCAATTCATTGTGTATTTCCTTGGGTGAAGGGGGTGGGTTTAGCAGTCTAGATCCCGCTCCTGTAAATGCGAAAGATGGCAAACTAGATGTAGTTGCATGGGTACCTTTCTCTGATTTACTTCCTGGCAAGTTGATTATCTTTGCACAATGTAAAACTGGAACGAATTGGTCGGATCATGTTACTCAACTTCAACCGGATAATTTCATTAAAAAATGGATGCGCGATGTGGTATCGGTAATCCCAGTAAGGGCTTTTTGTGTTTCAGAAGCCGTAAATACTGATCGTTGGAAAAATACTTGCCAGGATTCAGGACTGCTTTTTGATCGATGCCGCCTAATTGATTTTTGCGAAGATATGGCCGAGGAACTTATAACCAAGGTGAAAAAATGGACTAATGCCGCAAAGGATAATGTCGACAGTTAATAATCTTGAATCGAAATTTGATCGGTTACGAATGGCGGACACATCGCTTCCCTTAAGTGATGGCCGCCTGCGCTCCGATTGCGCTCGGCTCTACTCCCCGCTCCGCCTTCCAATCTGCTCCAGGGCCAGCTCGCGCAGTTTGGCTTTTTGGATTTTCCCCGATGAGGTCATGGGGAACTCCTCCACCAGCAGCACGTGGCGGGGAATCTTGAAGGATGCAATGCGGCCGGTGCAATGGGCGATCACCGCATCGGGTTCCAGTCCGGCAGCGGGGACGGGTTGCACGAAGGCCACTGGCACCTCTCCCAACCTTTCATCCGGGTAGCCCACCAGCGCCACCTGATGAATATCCGGGTGGGAGAGCAGGTAGCCCTCTACTTCCATGGGGTCCACGTTCTCCCCGCCCACCTTGAGCATGTCCTTGTAGCGCCCCAGGAACCGGTAATATCCGTCCTCGCGGAAGTAGCCCATATCGCCGGTGTGCAGCCAGCCCTCCGGGTCGATGATCTTGGCCGTCTCCTCGGGCTTTTTGTAATAGCCCATCATCAGGGCATAGCCCCGCACCCAGATTTCACCCGGTTCCCCCGGGAGCCGATCCACCCCGGTCTCCGGGTTCACCACCCGGATTTCAAAGCCCTGCCCCGGGAATCCGGAGGACTCGCAACGCTGGGAAAGGGTGGAGTGGGGGAAGGAGAGACCGGCCCCCACCAACACCTCGGTCATGCCATAGCCGGTGATTGAGGGGCAGAACAACTCGTTGAAGCGCTCCGCGATGGGCGTGCTGGACTGCATGCCCGACGCACAGAAGCCCAGCCGCATGCCGGAGGTGTCGCGAGGTTTGCGCTCCTGGGCCTCGATGAGGTCCTTGAAGTGGGTGTCGAATCCGTAGCAGATCGTGGTGCGTTCCCGCTCCATCAGATCCAGGCATTCCTCCGGGTCGAAGGACGCGGTGAGCACCATCCGGGCGCCGGTGAGCAGCGAGGAAATCGGCCCTTCCCCATAGCCGAAGACGTGAAACAGGGGCAGGTACATCAGGATCACGTCCTTGGGAGTGATGGCCAGCCGGTTGGCGCGGTCCTCCACGTTTCGCAGGATGTGGTGGCTGTGCATCACCCCCTTGGGGAATCCCGTGGTGCCGGAGGTGTACATGATGTAGAGGGGATCGTCCGGATCCACGGCCGCCGCCCGCGCTTCCACGGTTTCCATGGACACCGATTCCCCCTGGGCCAGCAGATCGTCCCA
>CAZOXD010000001.1:42097-112455 GCA_964583525.1 uncultured Pseudomonadota bacterium | reverse complement strand
GCGCTTCCACGGTTTCCATGGACACCGATTCCCCCTGGGCCAGCAGATCGTCCCAGCGCAGCGCCGCCGGGTGGGAGGCTTCTCCCACGGCGATCACGGTGCGCAGCTTGGGCGCATCGGGCAGGGAGAGCTTCCCCGGCGGCTGCTCCCTCAGGGCGGGCTGCCATTCCTCGGCCACGGCCAGCAGGTTCACCGAGCCACGGTGCTCCTGCTGCGAAGTAATCAGGGCCACGCAGTCGGATTGGGTGAGCACGTAGCCGATCTCCGCGTTGCGCAGGCGGGTGTTGACCGGAATCTGCACCGCGCCGATGCGGGCCAGGGCGAACATCAGGAACACCCATTCCGAGCAGTTGGTCAGCCACAGGGCCACATGATCCCCGGCTCCGATGCCCGCGGCCAGCAGGGCCCGCGCCGCGTGCTGTACGCCGTCCTCCAGTTCCGGATAGCTCCAGCGCCCCCCCTGGAAAAACAGCGCCTCCCGCTCTCCCCAGCGGGCGGCGGCCCGGCGGGGCAACTCTCCCAGGGTGTATTTTTCGTACCAGTCGGACATGGGCGCCTGTGAGTTCCAGGGGGGATTCCAGGGCAAGGATTCCTGAATGACCCTCAAACCATCTCGAATTTGGGTAGGGTGACGTCATCGGTGACAGGGTCGAAGGCGACCCGGACGGCCTGCCCGATCTTCACGGAGCCGGGATCGCCGGTGACGATGTTGCTCATCATGCGGGGGCCTTCCTTCAGGTCGATCAGGGCCACCACGTAGGGCACGTCGCCGGAGAAGGCCGGGCCGGCTGGGCGGTGGCAGACGGTGTAGGAATAGATGACTCCCTCCCCGCTCACTTGCTCCCAGGTCAGTTTGTCCGAATGGCAATGGGTACACAGGGCCCGGGGATAGTACACGTACCCGCCGCAATCGCCGCAGCGCTGCAACATCAGCCGGCCCTCCCGGCAGGCCTCCCAGAAGGGGCGCGACTCTTCGTTCATCACGGGCAATGGTTTTTCGTAACTCATGGCGCGATCGATTCCGGATGATGGTTGATGTATGAATGCGCCCCCACCTGTTTCCCGCCTTACTCCCGGGAGAGGATGCAGGTGACGGAGCTGGAAAGCACCCCGCCCGTCCCGTGGGCCAGGGCGATGCGGGCATCGGGCACCTGACGGTCCCCGCATTCCCCCCACAGTTGGCGGGCCGCCTCGATCAGCAGGAACAGCCCATACATTCCCGGATGGTAGCAGGAGAGCCCGCCGCCGTTGGTGTTCAAGGGGAAGTCCCCGCCGGGGACCGTGCGTTGCCCGGAGACGAAGGCGCCGCCTTCCCCCCTCCCGCAGAATCCCAGGGCCTCCAGGGTCAGCAGCACGGTAATGGTGAACGAATCGTAGATTTCCACCACGTCGATCTCTCCATGGGTGACCCCGGCCATTTCCATGGCGCGCCGGCCGCTGGTGGCCGCCCCGGTGAGGGTGAGGTCCGGCATGGAGGAGATGGTGGCATGGGTGAGGGTCTCCCCGTATCCGCGCACATGCAGCGGCGGCTTCTTCAGGTCCCTCGCACGCTCGACCGTGGTCATCACCATCGCTCCGCCGCCATCGGTGATCAGGCAACAGTCCAGCAGGTGCAGCGGCTCGGCGATCATTGGGCTTTCCAGCACGTCCTCCACCGTGATCGGATCGCGCATGGTGGCCGCCGGGTTGAGCGCGGCCCATTTGCGGGTGGCCACGGCGATTTCGGCCAACTGCTCCGAGCTGGTGCCGTACTGGTGCATATGCCGCATGGCCGCCATGGCGTAGGCCCCCACCGGATTCGGCAGGCCGTAGGGCGACTCGAACTGGAGCGTCAGGCCCGGCCCCCGGGCACCCATGGAACGCTCGCGCAGGGAGCGTTGGGTGCTGCCGTACGTGATCAGGGCCACGGTGCAAAATCCGGCCTGGAGGGCCAGGGCCGCATGAGCCGCATGGGCCTCGAAGGAGGAACCCCCGATTTGGGTGCCATCCATGAACGTGGGCTGGATGCCCAGGTATTCGCTCACGGTAAGGGTCATCATGTTGCCGGGACCGGGGATGCCCCAACTGCCCGCCGTCAGCAGCCCGTCCACGTTCTTGAGGGTCAGGCCGGCTTCCTCCAGGGCGGCCTTGGCGGCGCGGGCTTGGAGTTCCAGCACGTTTTCCCCCCGGGTCACCATCCCGTTTTCCAGAGGGATATCGGCCACGCTGACGATGACCGGCTGCCGGGAGCTCATGGTTGCGCCTTGAACGGAGGTTGAACGGGAACCGCCCGGAAGGAATCCGGGCCGGGCATTCTGGATAAACAACTGATATTGCAGGATATAATCATCGCCGACTGTGCAACCATAACGAAGCCGCCCTTCCCATGTCAATATCACCGGCCTGTCAATATCATTGACCTGTCAACCTGCGGCCGGTGGTGTCCCGCCCAAGTGCTAAATGGCAGAACCTCGCGTCAGGAGTTGTCATGCTATCTTATTGTTATTTAACATAAATATTATCAGCTCTTAAGATACGAAATTCCGACGCCAAGTTCTATGGGGGAGGTGACTCCCACAAGAAGTTTGGGTATGCTTCTCAAACCAGTATTGTATCCGAATACGGGATAGGAGGAGGGAATCCAGGTTCGTTTTGTCGCTTGGAATGACAGATTCGATTCAAATCGACCCATTCCCAGACATCCTCAAATCCGGCTCCCGGCGAATCAGGCAAATCTGCCGGGGAGACTATTGTCAATTCGTTGTCCATTAGCGAGTTTCCAGCGATAAGGTCCCCCCTCCTCTCGCTTCGGAAATCCACCGCAACGGAGTAGCATTTCAGGCGAGGCCGGCAAGGAAAAATCATGGCCAAATCCAAAAAATCAAAACCATCCACGGGAACGCGGCCCCGCCAGCACATGAAGTTGGGGCAAGTGCTGCTCGAAGAAAAGGTTCTCAGCAAAAAAGAACTCCGGAAGGCGCTCGGCCAGCAACGCAAAAACAAACTCAGCCTTGGCCACACCCTGGTGGAAATGGGAATCACCACCGAAGCGGATATCGTGGCGGCGTTCAACCATCGCTACGGATCGAGCCTGACCTCCCTGGACGACGATTTGGACAACTACCTTCGCACCCGGGGATTAAAATCGGACGAAAAGCGCTTTGGATTCCGCCTGTCCATCAAAACCAAGCTATCCATCGGGGTGATCTTCATCATTTGGTTCACCATTCTCACGCTAAGTTTTGTGATTCTCGGCCGCCAGCGGGAGCAATTGTACGACCAGACCGTGAAGATGGGAAAGGTGAGCCTCAACTACATTGCCAACAACGCGCGCATTCCGCTGCTCAACGAAAGCGTTCTCCAACTCAACACCCTGGTCAAGGAGACCTCCCGTATCGAGGGGGTCGAGTACGCCCTCATCATTGATCGCAAAGGGAGGGTGCAGGCCCATACCGATCCATCCAAAATCCGGCGCAAACGGGAGAAATTCACACGAAAAACGCCGGTGGTGAAGGAAGGGAAAATCTCTCACTTCAGCTATTTCGATCCGGAGGAAAAGGAGATTCTGGAACTCGCAACCAAAATTACCTTCCGGAAGAAGAACCTGGGGAGCGTCAGCGTGGGCGTTTCGCTGGACTTCATTAACGAACAGATCCTTCGGGAAACCATATACATCATCCTGTTGAGCCTGCTGGTAATCATCCTTGGGGTGATGGTATCGCTTTTCATGGGCGCCAATTTTTCCAGGCCCATCTACGATCTTGTGATGGCCACGCAGGAAATCGGCCTGGGCAATCTGCGCTTCAAGATCAAAAAAATCCGCAACGACGAGTTGGGGGATCTGGCCAGCGCGTTCAATTTCATGTCCGGGGAATTGCTGAAAAAAGCACTCATGCAGGAATCCTTCGGCAAGTACGTGGGGTCGGAAGTGCTGGACATGATCATGGCCGATCCGGAAAACGCATGGCTGAAGGGACGCCTCAGCAACGCCTCGGTGCTCTTCACCGACATCCGCGGGTTTACCTCCTATTCCGAAGGCCGTAAGCCTGAAGCCGTCGTGGAGGCGCTCAATGAATACTTCGACATCGCCACCCGCCATATTCAAGAGGAAGGCGGTTATGTGGACAAGTTTATCGGGGATGCGGTAATGGGAGTTTTCGGCGTCCCCATCCACAGCAAGGACCATGCGGAAAAGGCGGTGCGCGCCGCGATGGCAATGCAGGTGGAATTTGCGGAAGCGGGGAGGAAGAACAAGAAGGGTGTGTTGAACCAGGTCGGCATCGGGATCAACGCCGGGCCCGTCGTCTCGGGGAACATCGGTTCCCAGGACAAAATCGAATATACCGTCATTGGCGACAGCGTGAACGTGGCTTCCCGCATCAACGGTCTGGCGGGCTCCGGCGAAACGGTAATCAGTCAGTCGGTGCTCGATGCCATGGGCAACGGCCTGAAGGTGCATGCCCTTCCCCCCCAAAAGGTGAAGGGAAAAAGCGAGGCGCTCAAGGTGTACAAGGTGATGGGATTCAATATCGGCGAGAAAAAATCCGGGAAAGGAAAGTCCAAGTCATGATCCCACGAAACCGTCCCATGCCGTCCAAATTATCATGGTTCTCTCTTGCGGTGGCGCTGTTATTCATCCTGGAAGGATGCGCCTCCGCCGACGGCCCCACCAAGGAGGGGCAACCCTGGACCCCCAAAAGGAGCGCCAAACCCCAGGCGGAATTTAGTACCTGGGCTGTGAAGGGAAAAATTCACCTCAAATGGCAGTCCCTTTCCATCGCCAAATCCTACACGCTTTTCTGGTCCCAGTCCCCGGATATCGCCACGGCCCGGAAGAACCCGATCAAGGGAATCCGGGGGACATCCTATATACACAAGGGTTTGCGGAACGGTAAAACCTATTATTACTATCTGATCGCCCTGGACGGACGGGGCAACGAACGCAACATCTACCCCGTCGTTGCCGATGTCCCCTATGATTACAAGGTGCGGCGCTACCGCAACTTTCTGGGGGTGGTACCCAGAATTCACGACACCTTCGAATCCCTGGCCAAGCAGCACCTGAAGGACCCCGGGAAAGGGTGGATCATCAAGGAGTTCAACGATCTGCCTACGCTCGTGCCCTTCAGGGCCGTATTGATTCCACGCAAGGTCTTCGAGCCGGGCAGCCTCACCTACCGCGGCTTCCGCACTGTCCCCATCCTCACCTACCACCGCCTGTCGCGGATCAAAGCCTCCCGGATGGCGGTGATGGCGACCGATTTCGAACTGCAAATGGCCTACCTGAAGCGCAATCGCTATCAGGTGATTTCCCTGGAAGAGTTTGTCCGATTCATGGAATTCGAGGGGCAGGTACCGGAAAAATCCGTCGTCCTCACCTTCGACGATGGCTGGCGTTCCACTTACGATATCGCCCTGCCCATCCTGAAGCGGTTCGGTTTCAAGGCCACCTTGTTTCTCTATACCGACCTGGTGGAAACGGCGAAGCGCTCCCTCTCCTGGAAACAGGTGCGGAAAATCGAGAAGAGCGGGGTGATCGACGTGCAGTGCCACTCGCGGTCCCATCGCAGCCTGAAAATGCAACCCGGCGAAACCATCCAGGCATACTTCAAGATCGTGGAGAAGGAATTGCAGGATTCCCGCGTCTTGATCCAGAAAAAGATCGGCAAGAAATGCCAGTTCCTGGCCTACCCCTACGGGGAGACCAATCATCTGGTCACCGCCCTGGCCGAAAAACTCGGGTACAGGGCTGCTTTTACGGTGCGGAGAGGCTCCAACCCCTTCTTCATCTCCAATTACAGGGTGCTCCGCTCCATGGTGTACGGTGAATATTCTCTCAAGGAGTTCGCCAAAAATCTTTCCACCTACAATTCCAGGACTATGAGATGACCCGCCGTCCCTGGAAATATTCGGAAATCGTCCATCCCGGAATTCGGGGTGCGGGCCTTCTTTCGCTGCTCATTTTCTCTGTGCTCGCCGTCCTGCCCCTGACCGGCCTTTCCTGGAACGGCGCGCTGGCGGGGGAACGGGGAGAATCATCCCAATCGAGCCCCCCGGGGTATTTGCGGGGAGGGGGGATTTTGCTGGCATCGCGCCACTCTTCGCCCCCACCCCCTCCCCGCCTGCGGGTGAAGATTCCCCGCGATCCCTTTTCCGGACTCAGCGAGCGCTTCCGCCGCCTGGCCAAGGCCGACGACAAGGCCAAGAACTGGGGGAGAGCCCTGGTGCGGTGGGAAGCAGTGGCCAGCCTCAAATCAGGGGATGCCGAGGCCCGCATGCGGATCCAGGCCATACGCTCCGACAACCGGAAAAGATCCACCCGTCATTTCCAGCAGGCCCGGAAATACCTGAAAAAAAAGGCCTACAGCCTGGCCTTCAAGGAATATCTGCGCACCCTCAGTTACGACCCGGAGCACAAGGCATCCCTGGTCATGGTCAAGGAGACCCTCAATTCCCGCAGCCTGCGGAATTACAAGGTGCGCAAGGGAGACACCGCCCGTAAAATCGCCCGGAAAACCTACGGTGACCCCGATCTGGCCTTCCTGGTGGATTACTTCGGCAAATCCAAGGGCCGGCGATCCCTGCAACCGGGGGAGGTCATTCGATTGCCGATCATGGTGGGTGTGATCCCCGAAGAAGAGCCGGGCGCCTCCGAACCCAAGGCGGCTACCATTAAAACCGGCAAACCCGGCAAAGCCGGTGAATCCGACAAATCAAAAACCAAAAAGCGAACATCCGTTAAAAAATCCACGCCCCGGAAAAAGAAACCCGCCAGCAAATCGCAACCGAAATCCTCCCTGATTGCGAAGGCGCAAGGGGCTGCTGCGGTTCGGACAAGCACCGGTGCGGATGCCGTGTTGCAGGAGTCCGCGGGGCCGCAAGCCCAGGAAAAGGAATACGACCAGCAGGAATCGGCCCGGAGTATCAAGAAGGCCGAGGGTCTCTACAAAAAGAAGAATTTCGCCAAGGCCGCCATTGCCGCCGAATCGGCGTTGGAGGAAGACCCAGCCAATCCCAGGGTGCGGGAGATGTTCAACAAATCCCATTATGCCGAAGGAAAACTACAAAACCGGAAAAAGGATTACATCGCCTCCATGAAATACCTCTCCCGGGTGGAGCCGGGATACAAGGATACCAAAAAGATCCTCGCGCGGGTGCGGAGCAAACTGAAGGACCAACAGGCCGAGGTCCACTACATCACGGGTGTGACCCTCTTCCTGGAGGAAGACCTGGAAGGCGCGATCCGGGAATGGGATCGGGTACTGCGTCTGGACCCCAAACATCCTCAGGCCCGGAAAGACCTGGCTAATGCCCGTTCCCTTCAGGCGAAACTGGCCCGGCTCCAGTAAAAACGGCTTCGAGTACCATCTTCTGCGTTAATAAATTCTTTAAAATATTTTATATTAGTTATAACAGATAATTACAATATTATTGTATTCTGCTGGAACCGCTGAATTCGGACGGAAATTCCAGGGAGGGAACCCAAGGCCGGACTGGTGGACGGGCTGTAGATTTCCCCGTCCGTGAAGGCGGGAAAGGAAGGAACGAGCGAGTACCGGGGGAGAGTCAAGCCGGGGGCGGGGCATCCTTCCCGGATGCCCCATTCCCATGGGATCCGATTGCAGGCGCCGGCAGGGAGGCCGGGGCAGCGGGGATCAGCCTGAAGAGTGCCCGGTGCCGATCCGGGAGACCTTCGGCTTTTTCACGCGGCTAAATTCGGCCCGCCGGTTGATGGACCAGGCGCCCTCGCCGGCGGCGGGGGCCAGGGGCATTTCCTCGCCAAAACTGGCCGTTTTCAGATTTTCGGCTGGGATCCCCTTGAAAATGAGATACCCGCGTACCTTCAAGGCACGCCGTTCTCCCAGGGCCAGATTGTATTCTCCGGTACCGCGTTCGTCGGTATGCCCTTCGATGCGTACCCGCACATCCGGATTGGCCTTGAGCCAGCGGGCGTTTTCATTCAGGATGGCCTTGGCCGCATCGCTGAGATCCCATCTATCGAATCCGAAGTGAATCCTGCGCAGGGCGTTGACCCGCTCCTGGCGCATCCGTGCGGGAAAGGCCGGCACCAGGGGTTTTACCTGCGCTTCCTTGATCCGGCTGACGGCATCACCGTTTTCACGGCTGGCCCCCGGGGTTGTGCGGTTCTGTGGCCGCTCATAAGGATTCAACTCCCCCTCTTCAGCCGGCTTGTACCCGGGATCCGTTACCTCGGATTGTCCGGGAGGAACGGACCAGCCTCCGTTGGGATCGTTCACGCCGGCCAGTTTGCTGGGCGCCTCGCCGGTTTTCGGCGCGCGATCCTTGGCGCACCCTGCAACCAACAGCAATGTGGCGGAAAGAAAAAGGACGAGATATTTCATGGTCACCTCAATGTTGACAAATTCACGAATTTCCAATTCGAAATAACCTTCCATCGCTGCAAAAGCACGATACTTCCTCCCTGAATGCAAAAGGTTGACCCCAATGTGATTCCGATCATAATCATCATTGATTCCAAAGATTTAGATTTGCAATTGGGTTCCCTGGGAGGGTCTCCGGGCTGGTTTTCTCAGGTCAGTTCCCGGCCGGGGCGTGTCAATCACGCCACAATCCCGGCTGGATTGGGCCGGCATCATGGGGTCGATTTTCTATGGGTTTCTGTTCGATCCCCCCCCTGTGCTCCCTGTCAGGAATTTCCGGGGAAACCCTTCAAACATGCCAAACTGCTATTCCTGTGACTGGCTTATGGCCTATCAGAAAAAGATGGTGGTAGGTGGATGAGTGGGGGAATGAGTACTACGAGCCCGCTGTTAAGGCAGTTCGGCTCGCGTCCTCCAGTCTTTCCTGAACGCGAAGGTCATCCGGCCATTCGGCGGGGTCTTCGCCCTTGCGGTTCTCCGCCTTGTTTTCCCGCGCCCACACCGAGCCCATCTGCTTGACGTACACCTTCACGCCCGCATCCCGGCAATCGGCCACTGCCCGCCGCGCCCAGTCCGGATCGAAGGCCCGCGCCTTACGCCCGCCTCCGCTCTCCCCGCCGATGATAACTTGGTCGAATATACCGCAGCCCACGTTCTGATCGGTGTGCCCGCACTTGGTGCAGACCCAATCAGGCCCTCGATATTTCAACCTGTCCAGGCAGCAAAAACAAAGCAGCCAGCGCCGCAGATCCACCCCCTCCAAGCCCGGCTCGTAGGAGAGGAAGTGCCAGAGCACCGGTATCTTCAGGAACCGCCAGGCATCCCTATCCAACTCGTCGTTATTGACAGCCGTCATGCCCAGGGCCACGTTCGGGTAGCCGCGTCCCCAGTCCTCCGGCAGGCAACGCGCGATCTCCTCCACGCGCTTGCTGAGCAGTTGCCAGCGCAGCCAGGGCGTCCCCCGGATCAGCGCGAAGAGGCGTGTGCGCCAGGCGTCCGGGACTTCCCGATCCGCCCAATCCATCAGGCTCCCGCAGAAGACCCACTCCGGCCGGCCGTTGTCCTGCGCCCGCGCATTCCACCGGTGCGGCATGGCCCAGTTGGCATCCGTGGTCAGGCGGCGCGGCTGGCCTTTACCCCAGGTGACCAAGCCCGAGCGCTTGGCCCATTTCTCCGCGTAGCAATTATGGCAGCCGGGGCCAAAGCGGGTGCAGCCCAACCAAGCGTTGAAGGTGTGATCCGTCCAACCGATGGAGGTGTTCTCGGTCACGTCAGATCCATGGGATTGGGGTGAGATCGTTTTTGAGATAGAGCGGGTGCCGCGGCTTCCCGTCTTTGGTTAGGGTTAAATAATGAACAGGGAAGTCATGCTGCGCCAGCATTCCCAAAACCTGGTTATCCCGATTATTCCAGCCGCCATGCGCCCCCCAAGCCGCTATCACGATTCCGCCAATCACAGGCCCGGTAAAGTCGCAGGCATCGAATATATGAGCATCGTTTTTCACTCCAATCGGGTCGAGTGCTTTCTTTAAATCAGCGGGATTTGTGGCCCTCCAGGCGAATAGATTTACAACTTCGATCCGCCCGTACCCCCACCGCTTTGCGAATCCAATGCACCGCCGAATGGTGGGATCGTCCTCTTTTTCATCGGCGGTGCTCGGATTCAGCATGATAAAAACCGCTGTTCCTTTTTCATGAGCCCAATCCCGAGTCAGCATATAGCGGTATTGGCCGCAATCGCTGAAATAAGCTCGGCCCGTTATTTCTGGGGGATCATCCGGCAATAAAGATTGTTGTTCCATCATCCCCTCCCTTCCTCAACGTGCTTACTGTATCCGACGCCCGGAATACGCGCCCATTTCCGGCGTTTGTTGATTTCCAGTTTATCGAGCACCGCCTTCTCCAGATCAACTCCTGTGGCGCGGGACAACTGGAATATCAGCATCAAGCAGTCCGCCTGCTCTTCAGCGCTGTCAGGATCCTCGAGCAGTTCCTCAATTTCCTCCTCCAGGTGCTTCAGAATGCCAGGAACCTTTGACCTCCGGTGATCCCCGAAGGTCTTTGCTCCCCAGTCCGTGACCGCCTTCACGACATCGTTAAATTCGCCCATCACCCTCCCCTCCCTTCCAGCAGTTCGATTTCCCGGTTGTGCGCGGCCTGGCGTTGCAGGGCTATCATGCGCTGCTCGACGCGCCAGGCGTAGGCCGTGGCGCGGCAGCGGGCCGCGGGCAGATTGTAGCGAGAGAATGCCCCCCGCCGCCGCCAGGCGCAGCGCTGCCAGGCCCGGGCCAGGATTTTGGCGGCGCAGCGGGCGTTGCCCGGCCCGCCGCGCCATTCCCAGGCGCAGCCCGCATCTACCGCGGCGATGCGCATGATCTGGAACGGCCCCCACTCTCCGGCCGGGCCGCGCGGGCAGGTGGGGCGGTACTGGCATTCCTCCTCCCACACGGCCAGCAGCATCTCCAGCGGCACCTCGAACTCCCACGCCGCCTCGCGTACCTGCGCCGGTTTCACCGGCTGCGGGGTGTGCGCCCGGGCTTGAAACGCCGCTCCCGCCAGCGCAATGCCCAGCCCCGCGAGAAACCAGGCCAGCCATTGCCAGGGGGGAAATTCGGGCATCTTCATCGCCGCCTCTCCAGGAATAGTTTCAGGACTTCGCCGCTGATCTCGTGTTTTTTCAGCAACGCCAGTCCCAACCCGTCGTTCTCCCAGGCCAGATGTCTGCGCAGGTCGTCCAGGGAATCACGCAGCCCGCATTCCAGGCTCAGCCCCAACTCTTCCGGCAGGGAGCGGTGGATCTGCTTCACCGGTTGCCCCGGCTTTTCCGGCGCCGGCGCGTCCAGAGGCCGCAGCGGCAGGACGTTGCTCTGTTCGGGTTCCTCCTTCTCCGGCGCCGGTGGAGCCTGGTTTCCGTCTGCCAGGGAGTAGAGATTGATGTTGTCCTCTCCGATGGATTTCTCCACCAATCCATGGGCAATCATCCCCGATAGTTGGGCCGCCGTGTTTTTCTTCTCCATTCCCAGCGCGTCGGCTACCTCGGCGCAGGCCGCCGGGCCGTGTTCGCCCAACCAGTCCCGGATCTGCTGGGCCTTGCTGATCTTCTTTTCGCCTTCCATGGGCTGCTCCTTGGGTGGTTGTTTGGGTTCAAGATCGGCTTCATGCACCCGGCCTTCCGGTGATTTGACCAGCGGGCGCTCCACCGGGGGCGCTGCCTGCACCGGCTCCGGAGGCTGCGCCTTCACGTCCCGCTTCGCTTCATCCAGAGTCATGGTGGGGATATGCCCCGCTTCCAGGTCGCCGAAGAGGGTGCAAATCCGGCAGGCCATGGGCTTTGGAACCCCGCCTTCGATGTAGGCTCCCTTCACCTTCAACCCCTCCGGCTTGGCCCGGTTGGCGCGGCAGAGGGACACCGCCATCTTCGGCGTGCTCAGCGCCACGCAGTGGAAATACACGTTGTCGGGGATGGGGTTCATGGCAGGGCCTCGTAGTCGATCTCGAACAACACCAACTGCCCCTTGCAGAGCTTGAGGGGCAGTGGCTGGGGATGCTTCAACAGCCAGCACCACGGCCCGAACGCCCAGGGGTTGCTGGGCAGTGTGTCCACGTGAACGATGTCCACCAACTCTACCCGCCCCACGATGCCGCTCCGGGGGAAGTGGCTGGAGGGAGGGATGTGTGAATCGGGGCGCAAATGCACCAATTCACCAAATCCGTCCAGGTCAAACGACTTCCCCGCGTGAATCAGCAGCGGCCCGCGGTAGGTGGTTCTCCATCTGCGGTTTTCCACGTCCTTGCCCGCATGGAGGATCGCCCACGCCCACGGCTGTTGAATCGATAGGGTTTTCATGGCGCCTCCACTACGTTGGGAATCAGGCAGCCCAGCGCCGGCTTGCTCAGCATCTCCCCGCCCCGGCAGGCTACAAGGATCTCCGAAAGATGCCGCCGCGTGTCGTAAGGCATACGCTTCACCACCCACGGCCCGCTCATTCCGGGCGGCGTCCAGCGCAGATTCCAGCCCAAGGACGGTTCCTGAATGTTGCTCCGTTCCGCGGCCCGGTACACCAGCACTCCCGCGCCCCAGACTTGAGTCAGGTTCAAAGGCATGGCTTCCTCGGCGGCGTTGTACCAAGCGTTCCCCACCAGCACCTGCAGCCCCAGCAGGGCTTCTATCTGGTGGGTCGATGGATACAAACCGCCCCCGCTCACGTGAGGATTGGTGGCTTTGTCGATCACCTTCTGATTGCGCCGGAAGTGCCGCCAGGCCGTGCCGGAAAACAGGATCCGGTTGGCTTCCTTTCCGGTGGCGTTTTCCACTTCGGCCATCGCCTCGTAAATATCATCGAGGGGCGTATCCTCGGCATAAATGCTCCAGGGATAGAACGGCGTCCGCACGGGAATCCTGCTCTCGGGAGCGAGCAACATCCTCCCCATCCGCTGTTCCCAATCCAGGTAGAGCGAGTCCAGCGTCCTGTGTGTCCGCCCTTCCTCGAATTGCTGAATGAAACACGGATTGGCGCTGCCCCTTCCTTCCAGCGTCACGTCAGCCATGGCGTGGTACATCTCCCCGTCTTCTTCCCTGCAAGGGGCCGTGGGGAAAATCCTGTCCGCGATGAATCCGGCCGGCCGGTAGTTGTTGGCCGCCCGGGAAAGATGGTGATCGATGGGACAATCAGGCGGTGGCGGTGGCCCTTCAAGCGTGAACTCTTGGTAGCGCTTCGCTAGCCCCGGGTTGGTCATCAGCACATATTCAGCGGCCTCGTTGTAGGAGAGACCCAGCTCCTGCATTTTCTCCGCTGCCCGCTCGGCCAGCAGCCGCGATGGATTTTGCTTCAAGCCTTCCATGGCGTTCATCGCATCATCCTTGGTTGGGGTTTACTGCTCCATCACCGGCACTCCGGCGTTGACAAAAAAATAGTTGTTTGAGACCCTTATTGCAGTGAAAATGAATTCACCTCTAGCCACGGAAGGCTTATGTTTCTCGACAAAAAAACCATCACTACAATAGTAGTTCTCGCGCTATTGGCTGCCGCTTCTTCGGGCGAACACCAGAGGCATGAGGTGATTGCGGAGCAGCCGCACACGCGCCACGAGACCTACACCCCGCTCCATGTTCCAAACGCGGAGCAGGAGGTTTCGGCTTTTGCAGCAATAAGCCCGATTTTCGGGGACTGGCTCACCAATTAGTTCGCCACCTCGTCGTTGCCCCAGGGCACGGTGCCCTGGCGGTCGATTGTTGGTTGAAGGTTGCGGGCCATCCGCTCCCGCTCGGCCCGCAGTTCCTTGCCGGCCTTCCAGGCTTTCCATGCCGCCAGTGCGGCCAGGCAGCCCATCACCAGCGCGATTCCTTCCCAGTTCATGGCTTCCTCCTGGTTTTCAGGTTCAGCTTCTTCCGGCCCTGATACAGATAAACCACCTGCCTCGCTTCCAGCAGGGTGGCGAAGATCGTATCGGCGGTGGCTTCCACCGCCACATCCGGAATCCAGTCCCCGTCGTAGGGGAGGCGGACGATCTTTCCGCCCTGTTTTTCCCATTCCCTGCGCACTTCCTTCACCTCTTCCTCGTCGGGGTCGAAGGGGAACGCCGGGGCGACCTTTCCGCAAAACGTGCACCACTCCAGCGAGCCGTTGGCCACCTTGCGCAGCGTGTAGCCGCAGGTGTGGCAGAAGCCGTTCATGCCTTCTCCTTCGCGGCGGCCCGGCGCCTGCGCCGGTAATCCCGGCAGTACTCTCGATGACGTTCCCGGAAAGCCATGTCTTCAGCGTAGCGCCTGCGCATGTACTCGCTGTTTTGCTTCCGCCTCCGTTCCCGGAAGGCCAGGTCTTCAGCGTAGCGCCTGCGCACGTACTCGCTGTTTTGCTTCCGCCTCCGTTCCCGGAAGGCCGGGTCATTGGCCCGACGCCTGCGCAAGTACTCGCTGTTTTGCTTCCGCTTCCGTTCATTAGGATGTTGTGCAACCCCGTCGTTGCCGTAGAAGGGGCATACCGCGCTTTCCTCGTCGCATTCTGGCAGCGGGCATCTCGTGCAAATCTCGATGGACGCAGCTTCCGTCATGCCTCGTCCCCCAAAAGTCCCAGTTGCCGCGCTTCCAGCTCGGCGCGCCGGGTGCGGATTTCGCGGCGCCGGGCCTCGGCCTTGTCGCCGCGCAGCTCGTGATCGTAAGGGCCGATGGACTTCTCGGATTCGATGAACGCTTCCACCGAATCCCAATACAGCAGGATGATCCGCTTGCCGCGCCGGTAGGCCTCGATCTGATCGGCCTTGACCAGCCGCCGCACGGTATCCTCCGATGCGTGAAGCATGTCCGCGGCCACCTGCACGGTCACGGTTCGCCGCGCTTCCTTGCGCTTATTTTCCATCAGGCTCCCATTGCGGCCGCGCCTCCCTGGCGCGGTTCAGTTCGGTTGGCTCCCATCGCCCGCAGGCTTTTGGAGACCTGCCACGCCTCCCGCGCGGTGCGGATCACTCCGTCCGGGACGATCTTCGGGAACCGCGCCGCCAGGAAGGCCTGGCCGTCCAGCACTCCGGCGCCGCGCATCAGCTTGTGAATCCCCCAGATCTGCGCCTGGCTGGGAATCCGCGTCTCCCAATCGATGCCGCCCCTGGGCAGCCGCCCCATGGTGTAGCCCTCGCACCAGACCACGCAGATCGGCGCGGGATTGTTCTGGCGCAACTCGCGGCAAAGTCCGTTGATGACTTCCCAGGCCTGCGCCTCGTTGAGGGAAAGGGTGGAGGTGTCCCCGGTAACCTCGGCGATGCCGTCCCGGATGGCCTCCACGGCGTCCGGGTCGAACTTGGCGAACAGCACGTGCAGCAGCTTGATCTTCTGCTTTCCGATGGGATCTCCGGGCTTCATCGGCTGCGCTCCAGCAGATGGTTGACGACCCGCTCCATCGCTTCCAGATCCGCGGCCGGCAGATCGCCCCAGTAATACGAGGCCAAACGGTTCAGGTTTTCCCGGATCGTCTTGACCTTGCTCCGCCCGGCAGGAGTGATAAGAACCCGGCAATGTCGCGAGTTTTCTCTTTCCCTCCGCACCAGCCCCGACGCCTCCAGGGTGTTGACGATACGCGTTGCGTGGTTCTTGTGGACGTCGATCGCATCCCGGATTTGTCCCACCCGCATTCCGGGATCCTTCTCAACGAGCAGGAGCGTGTGCGATTCACGGATCGACAGCCCGTTGGCGCAGAGATCCTCCCAGCCTCGGTCGAACGCCAATTTGCAATGCCGCAGCAGCAACAAAATTTCGCCGGCATCCATCTCACGCCTCCTTCGCTTCTGATTGCCGATCCGCTTCCTGCTGCCCGGCCGCGCTCATGGCCTCACGCAACACGGCATCCACCTTGGCGGCGCTCCCCTTGCCGCGCCCATCGAACACGTCGTGCACCGTGCTGCGGCCGATCCCGGCCCGCCCGGCGATGGCCGGAGCGCTCAGCCCCAGCAGGTCGGCCAAAGCGCGGCGGTCGTAGGCGGCGTAGACTTCCTCCAGGGTCACGGCGTCCTGGCCGCGCGTGTAGGCCGTGGCCAGCAGCTTGGCGCAGATGCGGTTCGCGCCCAACGGCGATGACGCCAGCCGCCCCACCGCGCGGCGGGCCTCGCCGTCGAACAGGCCGTTCCCGTTGACCGCCGCAACCCGATGCGCGATGTATTCATCGATTTCCAGCGGGGTCATGCTCCCCATCGTGCAGACGTGCCCGGCGTCCAGGCGCTGGTACACGTCCGACGCCACCTTTTGGTAATTGCTCAGCAGGCTCTCGTGCCCCAGCAGCACGATCCCGATCAGGGCTGCCATGTGGCCGAAGCGGGTCTGCTCGTGCAACTCCTTGAGCGATTTCAGGAACGGCCCGCTGAGCCGGTGCGCCTCGTCGATGATCAGAATGAAGCGCTCGCCCTGGCGCCAGCGCTCCTGGATTGCGAACTTGACGTGCCAGGCCCGCCGCTGCTGGGATTGCCCGGGCCGCGCGATCTCCAGCATCTGGATGAAGGCTTCGAGCACCGAGCCGATCTTCATCGTCCCCTTGTCCGGGTGCAGCACCTCGATGAAGTTCACCGGGGCTTCGGGCCGCGCCTTGAGATGCTCCTTCACGGCCACCATGGCCTCGGACTTGCCCGAGCCCACGTCCCCCACGATGGCCACCATTTCGGAATGCGAGAGCGCGTAGTCCACCGTGGCGTAGGCTCTGCGGAATTCCGGCGAGGCGTAGAATTCCCCATCACCGGCCAGCTTCCCGAACGGGTTGCGCTCCAGTCCGAAGTGCTCCAGGATTTCCGGCATTAGTGGGTTCATGAGGTGTCTCCTCGTTGCTCATCCAGCGTTGGAAAAAGTGCGCTCCCGCCCGGGCCCCGGAGTCGAACCGGAGGCCTCCGGCAATCAACAGAAACCGCAGGCCCTTTGCGGGGTTATGAGTCCCGCGGGCGATTCCTATTCCGGCGCCCAGGAGCGGCTGGATATGACGTGCCGTTGGCAAACACGCGCCGCTCCTCCCGCGGGCGCCGGGGTTTAATCAGCCCGGCCGGGAGCGCTCCGGCAATCATTGGCGCAACTCGCGCTTGATCACCCCGGCGTAGGATTCCACCTGGCCGTAGATGTCTTCCAGCAGCCGCACCGTGCCGGGCGGGAGGTGCGCCGCGTGTTGGTGGTTGAAGACGCGCATCTTCTCCAGGGTGTCCGCCAGCCTTTTGCCGAATACCTTCCGCGTGGCTTCCATCTCCGGGATCATCGCCAGAAGCTCCCGCACGTCGTCCAAAATCGATTCCGCCTCACTCACCATGGGCGGTTCTGATGTTGCTGCTTGCGGCATCCCTGCCTCCGTTCGGTTCGCTCAGACCCTTCAATAGGTCGTCGATGTTTCCGGCGCTTGCGTCCGGCGGGGCCGGGGGCGTGGGCAGCACGGCCCGCACCAGCTCCGGCGTGATCGGTTTCACGTTCTTCAGGTACGCCGCCTCGAAGATCCGCCACATGGTGCGGTTGATCTCCAGCGGCGTCCCGCGCCGCGCCAGGAGTTCCAGCGTGTCCATCTCCAGCAGTTGCGGAGCGCCCGCGGCGTCCAGCCGGTGGCAGATGTACATGGCGGCTTCCCCGGCGCTGAGGGCGCTCAGGTGCAGAATGTTGTGGGACTCCAGCCGCGCCAGGAAGTCCCGCGCCTCGAAATGGGCCAGGGCGGTCAGTTGCCGGTGCCCGGCCAGCAGAATGGCGAAGGTCGCCTCGCGCCAGGCGTGGCGGCTCTGCTCGTGGAGTTCCTTGAGCGCTTTCAGCGTGATGCCCTTCATGCGGTGGGCCTCGTCGATCACCAGCACGATCCGCTTGTCTTGGCCGAAGGCGCCCACCAGCGCCGCTTTCAGCATCCGGCGGCGGGCGGTCTCGCTCTGCGGGAGGCGGTCGTTGCCCAGCCCGCGCAGCATCTCCTCCACCACGGCCGAGATGCGCAGGGTGTCCTTGGAGCCAGCCACGTGAATGGCGATGGTTTCTCCGGGCCCTTGCTCGACCGACTCCAGGGCGGCGTGGAGGAGGGTGGTCTTGCCCACCCCGAAGCCCCCCAGCATGGCCACCATTTCGGAATGCGAGAGCGCGTAGTCCACCAGGTGCCGCGCCGAGCGCAACGTCACGCTTGGCCAGACGTCCCCCGCCTCGCGCAGCTTGGCGAAGGGATCCCGGGCCAGCCCCAGGAACTCCAGCATTTCGGGCTTGGTGGGGGTCATGAGAGCATCCTTGATCTGGCTCTGTTTATTTCCTGTTGGCGGGTTGTTGGGGCACACCAAGGTTTGTATTGGTCGCTCACCTCTTCATGGTTACGCTCGGCTTCATCTCGCTCCGACTTCGTTCTCATTTGGTGGTAGGAAAGAATCTGGTGCCTGTAGTTCCAAATGAAGTTCTCATAAGGGAGCACCTTTTCCTCGACGCATGGGCAATCAAGAACATAGGTGCGCCCCGCCAGGGTTCCATATGTTATTGAATCGTATCGGCCTTCTGCGATGTATTGATCGGGGTTGTTTTCTGCTCTTTCAATGAGGCTTTCAAATTCTCCTTCCTCCCAATCCCCTGCGAATGGAAGCGTTGTAAAATGGACTCGCCCACAAAAATCACATTCGGCCCTGATCCCGCCGCCGCCGCGAAAAGCATTTTCAAAATGTTCGCTTGGAATACTCATCCCTGCTCCTTTCCCGGTTTGGGTTTGGATGTCAGTTCCAAGGCCCGATCCACCAGTTCGCGGTGCACCAGCAGCGCGGGGCTTTCGGGGTCATAGTCGATAGTGGTGACCCCTATTTCCAGGTTGACCCCGCCCTTGCCGTCGTCCTCGATCAAGATCAATGCGCGCATCGCTTTCTCCTTTCCCTGGTTTCAGCGGTTGAACTGCGAGAAGATTTCCACCGTGGCTTTGACGGCGTGTTTCACCAGCCAGCCCAGGACGATTCCGGCCGCGAGAAACCCGGCCAGCACGATGATAGTGAAGATCATGGGTTGCTCTCTCCGTTCAATCATCCCTCAAGCCAAGCCGCGAATTCCCTGAGCTCTTTCATCAGGCGGTACCGCTGATCACTGTCTGTCCCCGATCCCCGGAATTCCTCCCCAAGATCGATCATTTCCTCGAACGCTTTGGCGGCAGCTCGGAGATGCTTTATGTGAATCGGTGTCCGTTTTTTCAACAGGTGTTTCATTTCTCTGCCCTCTCACGCGCTTTGCTGGCGCAGTCGATCGGCCAGCGCGGCGGTTTTGCGGCGATCCAGATCGAAGCCGCGCAGAATCTTCTCCAGCGTTTGGCGCTGCTCCTTGTTGAGCCAGACGTGGCTGGGCTTGCCGACGATTTCCTGCACCGCCGCGACGGCCTCGTCCACGGTTTTGTAGCGGTCGGACGCGATCTGGAAGGGATCGGTTTTGCCGGATATTACCTGCACCGCGTCCCGGATGCGCGGCGGCGGTGTAATCACCCGCGCGCCCGCGCCGGGGAGCGCCTGCTCGCCCGGGGCATGGGGCTGCTCGCCGGCCGCTTTGATGGCGGCTTGGCGCTCCGGCGCATGGAAGCCCACGCCCGTCTTCTGGCGGGCCTCGGCCTTGGCGGCGGCGGCTTTGGAGGGCGGATCGCCGCGCCCGGTATGGGCTTGGCTCTCGTAGCCGCCCAGGGTCACCGGGACAAAGCCGCGCACGGCGTAGCGCGCGCCCTCGTGCTCGGCGATGATTTCTCCGGAGGCGTTGTAACAGAGCGTAATCTTGCGGCCGCGCAGACCGTAGGGGAGATCCACGATTTCCAGCAGCTTGTTCTTGTGCTGGACGGCGCCCTCGGCCGTGACGGTGCGCTGCTCGCGCCAGGTGGCGTAGTGGAGCGCGTCCTGGGGGCACTCGCGCAACTCTCGGAAGGCCATCCCGCGCTCCCAGTCCTCGCGCTTTGTGCGGTCGCGCCTGATGGGATGGCGGCTCCCGTTCACTCCTGCGATGAAAACCTTCAACTCTTCCTTGAGTTGCGAGAGCCGCACGATCGATCCCAGGTCATGGGTGGCCAGCATGGGGCGCTCGAAGCCCTCCTTGATGGTGCGGATGGGCCGCTCCACCCGCCCGTTGCGCTGGGAATTGTAGGGCTGGCCGGTGATCAGTTGGATGTCGAAGAAGGCCAGCAGCGCCTTGGAGGAGGTCTCCTTGGCGAACGATCCGTTGTCCGCGATCAGCACCTCGGGCAGGCCGCGCGGCTGGGCGTCGCGCCAGGTTTCCACCAGGAAGCGTTGGATCATGGCCGCGCTTTCCCCCGGAGCCACCTGGTAGCCCACGTTGAAA
This sequence comes from uncultured Pseudomonadota bacterium, assembly GCA_964583525.1. GTDB lineage: Bacteria > SAR324 > SAR324 > SAR324 > JACQKK01 > CAZOXD01. The sequence continues at coordinate 92,313 of CAZOXD010000001.1, read as the reverse complement.
ACGCGCGAATAGTCGTCGATGACCGTCACGATCCAGAGCAGGTTGCTGGCATCCTCCCCGCGCCAGCGCTTGTTGCGCTGCTCGGCCCGGCAGACCCGGAGCAGCCAGTCCCCGTCCCCGGCATCCTCCACTACCTGGAAGTGACGCGAACCGGAAGCGTCCACGCGGTGGGTGCGGTTGGCGTGGGGAGCTTCCATGCGCCGGCAGTAGGCGGCCTGTTCGCTCAGGCCGAGCCGCTTGGCGGCGGCGTTGAGGGAACCCACCGGCCAGGCCTTGAACAGCCTGCCCTCGCTGATCGCCAGTTGCAGCGCGGCTTCGGTGGCGATGGGCCCGTCCGGGGTCAGCTTGAATTCCCACACGATATTTACGGCTGCTTCCAACTCGGGATCGGTTGCGCGCGCGCGGGGCTCTGAGCGGGCGCGGCCCAGTTTGTCCAGCTTCTTGCGCACAGTGTCGGACTGGAGGCCCAGCCGCGCGGCGGTCTCCGCGACGGCGGCCTTGCGGGCGGCCTTGTCCGCGCCCAGGGTGTCCAGATAGAGGGTGTGGATAGGGTCGGTCATGGCTTCGCGTCCCACCAGGGTTCGCCTTTCTTAGCCAAGGCCTGAATATTGCGGGTGCGGCGGTTTTCTCCCCGTTCATATATCGCCAGTTTTTTTTGCAATGCGCTCTTTGTCTCCGGCGTTCCGGTTGTTAGAAACGCCTTTGCGGCATCTGTCACTTCCGACATCTCACCAAAACACTTGATAAATCGTTCGGCTGTGGCTTCAGAGGTTCCTTGTGCGGCGGTTTCCTGAATTCTTTCTCCGGTTTTTATCCAATGGATATCGCCAGCTCCGCTTTTCTCCATGACAGCCAGTAGGCGCACAACGGTCGTGTGCAAACAGGCGTTCCTGGATTCGAGAAATCCGATGTATTTTTGATCGGTCATGCGGCCCGTCCCCCGTTGATGTGCCCGGGATCCCAGCCATGGAGCAGGATCGTTCCCTCGAGGCCGCATTCAATGTCGTATGTGCATTTGCATTTAAAATGAGCGGCGCCGTCTGCTCCGATATCCGAATCGTCAATCACCTGCCTCTGCCCGGAATGACACCAGACGCTGGCATGCTGCTTCCCATCCAAAATAAGGTATCCCCACACCATGTTGCGGTGTTTCAATTCCTTCAATTCATCGAATGTGCGCTCTGGACTCATTCTCCGGCCTCGTCGAAGCGGCTGGAGAGAACGCCCAGCTTGTTGTTTTCGCCGTAGATGGCCTCCAGGATTTCCTGCACGGCCAGATCGCTCAGGTCGCCGGCATGGGGCAGCAGCGGGGAGATCAGTTCGATGGCATCGGAAACCTTGCCGCGGAACTCGGCGCAGGTCTTGCGCACCTTCTCCAGGCCGCCCATGTCCACGCCCTCGCGGTGGTAGCGTTCCAGCCGTTCGCTGAGATCGCCGTTGCGGGATTCCAGGGAGGCGCGATCCGCCCGGATGTTGCGCAGATCGTTCTTGAGCGTGGCCGCCTCTTGCGGGGTGAGTTCCTCTTTTTCCAGCAGCGCGGCGATCTCCTCGTCCGTGCGCCCTTCCAGTTCCGCGATGCGATCCCGCAGAGCCTGGATTTCCTTCTCGTGCTCTTCGCGGGCCAGCAGCATCTCGTCGGACAGCTCGTTGACCTGGCGCCGGTTGCGGCGGCGTTCCCGCTCGGCGAATTCCAGGTAGGTCTTCCAACCCTCGGTGTCCTCGGCGCTCTTGGGGAGCTGCAGCACCACCTCCTGGCCATCGTCCCCGATGTAGCGGAGCCGCCCCTTGGATTGCAGTTCTTCCAGGGTGTCCTCCATCCCCGGCTCTCCCAGGATCATGGTCAAACGGAGAAGGTCGCGTTGCGGAAGTTGTCCAGCGCGTTGGACAACCTTCCCCCCCAGCTTTTCGATGAAGGCGATCATGTTGTAGGCCCAGGCGCGGGACTTGGTTTCCCCCATCACCCGCAGTTCGCCCGCGTCGCAATAGGCCTTGAAGGAGTGATAGCCGGAGAGCAGGTAGCCCTTGGCGTCCCGGAAATCCTTGACGGCCCGGCAGACATCCACCATCCCTTTCTGGATCGAGAACTGGGCCTGCATCAGGCGGTGGTTGATCTCCATCACCTGGGCCTGGAAGTCCTCGGAGATGATCACTTCCTCGCCCGAGTCGGCGTCGGTGATGGTGTCCCCGATGGTCACCGGCGTGACCACGCTGGCGGCGCGGGCTTCCAGTTGGCGGAGGATGTTGAAGCGCAGTCCCTCGGCGGTGGCCTTGCCGTTAAAACGGCGCATCCCGCACACCTCGCGGGCGATGGGTTTGAGTTCCTCCAGTTCCAGGCTTTCCAGCAGCTTGGCGGCGTGATCTGCGTCCGGCGCTTTGTACAGCGCGGGGACGAGGGATTCAGGGTTGTTCATTGGTTTCCTCCATTGGATCGGGTCAGGTGCAGCGCGGCGGGGAGTTCGGCCTTGCCGGTGGCTTTCAGGGAAGACGCCAGGATCAGGCGCACGGACTGCTCCATGTCCTCCAGGCCCTCCTTGCTGGTGATGGCGTGATCGTCCGGGCCGTATTCCTCCCCGCCCATGGCCAGGGCCGCGCCCTGGAACTCGACGGCCTCCTTCGAGTTGGCGAACAGTTCGGCGTTGACTTCGGCCAGGCCTGCGATCTCTTCCGGGCGGGGAATGCGCACGGCCAGCGCCCCCAGGTAGCGGGCGAACAGGTGCAGCAGGGCCGGATCGCCGGAGACCTGGGAGAGCCGCACGGCCTTGGCGAGGGTGATGGGCACGTCAGAACCGTAAGCGGAGAGCTGGCGGCGGCTCATGCCCAGGGCTTCGGCCAGCTCGTCCAGGGCCACGGTCTTGTTGACCGCGATCCCCTCGGCCTCCTCGATATCCGCCAGCCGCCGCGCGGCCCAGCGCTCGCACAGGGCGCGGGTTTCCCGCAGGATCGCGCCGTGAATCTCGCGTTCCTCCCGCGTGGCCAGCTTGTGGCGTCCGTCGCCGATGCTCACGTCAGCTTCTCCGGATGGGATTGGAAGTAATCGTCCAACTGCTCGCTGGCCGTCTCGAACGCGGCCGTCAGCAGACGTTCGGTGCGCGCGGGCATGGGCAGCCAGTTCAGGTTGGCGGCGTCCTCGATGGGCACGAGCGTTCCGGCCGGGGCCTGCCTGGGCTGCCTCTCCTGCACCACGTGGCAATTGGCGCAGCGCAGAAAGAGATCCCCGCCGCTCTCGTAAATCATGAAGCAATGGCTCGCGCAGACGTGGCAGCACTTTTGCCTGGCGCTCATCGGCTAGGCCTCCAGACCGTGGATGGCTGCGCGCGCGGAGGCTGTGCGGTTTTCCCGAGTCACCATGCCGACTGCTTCGGCCTCGTTATCCGGCCGGTCATTGAAGAGAGGCTCCCGAGTGCTTAAATTGAAATCGTCGAGCAATATCTGCATGCCGATGCGGTTTTTCTTGTTGAAGACGATCGGCCCCAGCAGATTGGCGGTAACGTCCAGGATGTTGGGGGCTATGGTCACTAGGACGAGCACCTGGAGATCATCGACATCGTCGGTATCCAATGCCTTGATCTGCGCCTTCTTTACCGTGAAATAGTAGGAGGGGAAGAAATGCGATGGTTCGATCACCAGGAATCTGACGGACTTATCGACCAACGATCTCAACAACAGGAAGGGATCGCCGATCTCGGCCTCAATCAATGCGTAACGGGTGTGTTCGGGGAAACCTAGCAATCCGTCTCCGAAAGTCAGCATCTGGCCGTCATTGATCCCGATAGTTCCGAAGCGGGTTGTATTCAATTGCATGGGATTCTCGCTCATGGTTTACGCCTCCTTGACGTTTTCGGGCAGGAACTTCTCCCGCCACTCGTTGAACTTGCGCAGGCTGATCAGATCGCCCCCGTTTTTCACGCGCTCCTCGTGTTGCATCAGCTTGGAATAATCCGGCTTGTTGACCTGGTGCCGGGCGCAGAATTTATTGACCCCGCCCAGGCTTTCCACCTGTTTGGAAACCGCATCCTGGAGGCGGCGCAGGGTGAACAAGTCGGGCTTGCAGAAATCGGCGGAAAGGGAGCGGCCCGGCCTATCGCCAAGGCCGGGCGCTCCGGGGTGAACCGGCGCGGCAGGGGGCGCTCGCGCAGGTTCGGGGGCGGGGTGCGGTAATGAAACCGCGGGTTGTACCGGTACAGGTGGTACAGGTGGCGAAGCCGCGGAGTACCTGGGTTGTACCGCTGGTTCGGAATCGGCTGTACCGGTATTCCGAACCGGTACTGTACCGGTACGGAAAGCCGTGGAGAGGAAGAGGATCGCCAGCACGTTGAAGGCCTGGGCCAGCGCCAGCGCGGCCAGGTTCATGGCGATCAGACCCCGCGCCTCCCAGTCCATCCGGGCCGCGGGCAGCAGCAGCCGGGAGCGTTCATCCGCGGCGGAGTCCAGCTTCCCGTTCACATCCTCCAGCAGACCCTGCCAGCCCCGCCGCTGCTGCCCGACGATCACCTCCAGCAGCCCGGTCTTCTCCGCGCCCAGGGTGGCGATCCGCGCCTCCAACGCCAAAAGCCGTTTTCCCCGGGAATCCCCTTCCGCCATTTCCTCCAGCAACGGCTGGCCGGTCACGTAGAGCGGCCCGGCCAGCAGGACGAGGGTGGCGATTCCGCCCAGGAAGCGCCACCCCGCCCGGGGCTTCCACCACAGCCAGAGCGCGCCGCCCTCCAGGGTGAGGGAGACGGCCCAGCCGGTGAGGACGCCGAAGCGCCCCGTCCAGAATGCGATGGCGTGGAACTGGAGAATGTACATCCCCAGGCTGAGGATGATGAGCGGTACGGCGATGGTGATGGTTCTTCCGAATTTCCCGTTCATGCCGGCCCCCTGCGATCGGTGATGCTTCCCGAGTGAGACGCGTCAGGAAGGGTAGACGCGCCCCTGTGTCCCGCGCTGCGATCTACGCTGCGGGGGCCTCATACCAGATCCGCTCGAAAGGAGGCCCGAGGCGGCCGGAAAGGAAATCGGCGACCAGGGGAGAGTTGCGATGGCCGGCCACCACCTTGAGCACCGTTTCGCGTTCCAGGCCGGTGGCGGCGGCGATCTCGGAGAGGCCGATGTCATTTTCCACCAGCAGCGCCTGCAGCTTGTGCTTGCGGATGCGCCGGGAGCGTTCCATGTGGCTGATTTTGTTTTCGGTCATGGCTCTACGAATGGTAGGTATGAAGATTAACCGGGAATGAAAACGACTCCCGATCCGTCACGGAAGAACAGAATAATGACTTCAGGTTATTTATGTCAAGCGTAAAATCACCTGAAGCGAATTTATCATGAAAAACTTCCCGAAACGCCTGGAAATTCTTTTGTCCGTACTCGGATTAAGGCAGAATGTTTTTGCTGAAAGGCTGGGGGTCACGCCGACTCATGTGAGCCGGTTGCTCAAAGGCGGCAACACTTCACCCCTCCTGCTCACGGCCATCAGCTGCGTGTTCAAGATCGAGCGGCATTGGCTTGAGACGGGGGAAGGGAATATCTTCAGCGGGCCGGGTGCGATGCTGGAGGAAAGCGCGGTGCTGGGGATCGTCAAGGAATACAAGGCCGACATTTCCCGCCTCAACGATCACCTGGATAAGCTAACGCAGGAAAACATCAAACTTCGGAACCAGGTGGGAAAATACAAGCTGGCCGAGGCGGAGGCCAAAGTGAAGGAACCCAAGCCGGAGCCGTTCGGCTATGACGGGGTGGCCAACGGGGGCAAGGAGCCGGGAGAGTAGGGGCGGAGCATGGAACTGATCATACTATCGGGCCTTGGCCTGGCGCTCTACATCGTGCCCTCGGTCGTCGCCGGTTCCCGCCGCCATCACCAAACCCTGGCCATCGTGGCGGTGAATGTGCTGCTGGGCTGGACGTTCCTCGGCTGGGCCGTGGCGCTGATCTGGGCGCTAACCAAGGTGGACACTTCCGGCCGGCCCGAGCACGTCCCCGGCAAGCCCTCCCCTTTTCAGATCAAGGGCCTCACGGCGGGGGGCCGTCTCCTCATCACGGCCGGGGCGCTGGGATTGTTGGCGGCGATCTACGCGTTGCTTTTCTACCTGGGAATTCTGACCTGAAAAAGCGAGCACACCCATGGCCATAGCGGAAATAACCGGCGCCCTGGCGGCCGTGAAATCCAGCTACGAGTTGATCAAGGCCGCAAGGGATATTGCCAAGACCCTCGAAAACGCCGAACTCCAGGCGCACCTAGCCGAGGTGATCTCTAACTATGCTGAGATCCGTGTGCAACTGGTGGAAGCCGAGGAGAAAATCCGCGACCTGGAAAGTGCCCTGGAACTCAAGGAGGAACTGGAGTTCGATCCCGTGGAGCATTCCTATTTTCTCAAGGGCAAGGAGGATCCCAGTGAAGGGCGCTACTGTTCCGCATGCTGGAATGCCCACAACCTGGCAATAAGATTGACTCCAACCCGGAACAAAGACAGTTCTGAATTGCAAGCATTTGGGCATCTAATTTGGGCCTGCCCTCACTGTAAAAATCAGTCTTCAAGAACAGCGAGCGGCCTTACACCTTATGGTTGAAATCCCATCCCATTGACACCCCTCCCCCTCCCCGCTAGGGTGTAATTCTCTCCGGCGCGTCCCGCGCCCCGCACTTCCCGCACAGACCGCCCGCGCACGTTTGACGCGGCAGCCCGCAACCCCCCTTCAATTCCGCACGCTGGCCGTTCACGCTTATCCCTCCCGGGCGGGGATATATAATGGCCCCCGTTCGTCTAGCGAACCAACGCCAGGAGCGGAAACGTGAGCGAGAAACCTTTCTGGAAATCCAAGAAGTGGATCGTCGCCTTTGTCTCGGCGGCCGTCCCCGCCCTCAACGCCGTCTTCGGCTGGGGGATCCCGTTGGAAACCGTGCTGATGATCATCGGCCCGCTGGGAACCTACGTGCTGGGCCAGGGCCTGGCGGACTTAGGCAAGAACCGGGGCTGAACGTTGGCCCCGACGATCCCGGATCCGGGCATCTTCGATGTGGCGCTGCCCGATCACCGCAAGCCCGACGCGCTGATCTTCTTCGCCAGGGAATGGATCGGCTTCTCCGAGCGCGGCGGCGACAACCGCGGCCAGGCGGTGGAGCGTTTCCAAAAGGCCGTGGACGGCCGCGCCCAAGGCGAGCCGTGGTGCGCGTCCTTCGCCTGGTTCTGCATCGAGCAGGTGGACAGGCTGGGCCTGGCCATCGGCGGCTCGCCCGAAGCGCGGCTTTATGCCAGCGAACACGTGCTGACCGTCTGGAACAAGTCCCCCAAAAAGGCGCGCATCGCCGCGCCGGAGCCGGGCTGCCTGGTCTTGTGGCAATACCACAAGGACGGCCGGGCCACCTCGCGCGGGCACGTCGGCATCGTCACGGAAATCCTGGAGGGCGGCGTGAAGATGGGCACCGTCGAGGGCAACACCGGCCCCGGCAAGCACGTGGTGCGCGAGGGCGACGGCGTCTACGAGAAGATCCGCTACGTCAAATCGCCGGCCTGGGCCTCGATGAAAATCAAGGGCTTCCTCAAGCCGTGGTTTTGAACGGAAGGGTTCCGCGATGGGCGTAAGCAAGGGCCAGCAGGTTTACGTATCGCAGCGCGATTGGAGCCAGTTGGTTGCCGACATGGCCGAAACCAAGGCCTACGCCAAGGCCGCCAAGGAATCCACCGACCGCATCGACACCGATCACGAGCAGCGCCTGCGCTCGCTGGAGAAGAAGACCATCATCATCTGGACAATCGGCGCGATGTTCTGGGCGGCGCTGGCCCTGGCGCTGGGCTGGCTGAAATCACTACTGGGAACGGGAGGGTAGAAATGGACGTGATCCTGATCTGGACGATTTGGTTGACGGCCTTCACGGGAGCGCCGGAGCCGGAGGCGCTGGAGAAAATGTGCAAGCGTTCTCATCCCCAGGCCACCCTCTCTCATTCCATGGAGGTGATTTCCTGGAGCGAGAGAATCTACCCGGCCGCCATGGTGACCTGCGCCCGACCAATAGAGCCGGGTGGGCCCGAACAAGCCCCGCCCCAACCCGAACCCTCGAAAATCACAACGTGAGGAACCGATGAAAATCAAGCAGGGAAGCGTGGAGACGCCGCTCAAGATGGGCGAAAAGAAGACCCAGGAACTGGAGGGCCTGCTCCAGTGCGCCGGGGAGTACGTGAAAGCGCAGCAGAATCTGGGGGAGATGCGCGCGCAAGTCATCGAAAGATTCGAGAGGCTGCGCCCGGCGCTGGAAGCGAAGCACGGACTCCATGAAACCTACAGCGTGCTCAACGCGGCCGGCGCGATCGCGGTCACCCTGGGCGGGCGCTCCTTCGCGCTAAAAGACAAGTTCACCGACTCGGCCGCGCTGCACAAGTTCCTGGAGGAAAACGAGCGGCTGGATCTGGCGGACTTCTTCAAGTTCAGCGCGTCGCCGATCCAGAAAGAAGTCAAGAACCATATGGACGACGCCACCCTGCGCCGTCTGGGCGACATGAAGGACAGCGCGCCCAGCGTCTCCCTGAAAGCGGGGACGGCGGATTGAGCGCAGCGCGTCCCTGCGCGGCGATCCGGCCCGGATGCGCGGGGTGGCCCGCCATGAGCCCGGCCAAGCGATTGACGGGCCATTCGGACGGCATTCGGACGGGGTTTTAGCGTGAGCAAGCGGGCCATCAAGCGTGACAGCTGGCAGGGGCAGGTCGCCGGGGAAATGTGGGTGCAGGCCCAGGCTTCCGAAAAGGAGATCTGCGCGGCCTGCGGAATCTCGCCGACGACCCTGCGCCGCTGGCGGGACTGGTTCGACTGGGACGAGGCGCGCAAGCAGTCCGCCCGGGGCTACCACGGCATCTATGCCGCCGTGCAGAGCCAGATCAACAACCTGGCGAAATCGCTGAACAAGGTGGAGCCGGAAAACCTGGAGGGGATCACCGACCGCCGCAAGGAGTTGAATCAATTGCTGGAAACCGCCGAGCGCGTGCGCAAGCTGCAAAAGGACATCGACTACAAGCGCCTGGCCCTGCGCTACACCCGCGAGCTGATGGATTTCCTCAAGCGCGTCAACCCGGAGGCCCACGCCCTGATGACCGAGCACCTCAAGGCTTTCACCATGGAGATCTCGCGTGGCTGACCTCAGCGAACAGCAGGTGGAAAAACTGGGATTCAACATCAAGGTTTCTATAGAAGGGGATCAATGGTGCGCCCTGATAGGGCCGAACCTTCAGGAGGGCGTTGCCGGGTTTTCACACGCGGTGCGTGAGGCGGTCTTCAATCTTCTCGGATCAAAGGAATTCCATGAGTATTTGGAGGCTCACCTCAAGACCAGCGTAACGGAGATTCCTCTTGCCTGACCTCACCGACCGGCAGCTCAACCGCGAGCTGGACAAGCTGGAGGCCGAGCACCGGCGCCTGATCGCCGAAGCCACCAGCGAACTGCCGGACGGCTCGGACGCGGCCATCGCGGAGCGCAAGCGGCGCGGCAAGGCCGACCGCTTCTGGTTCTTCAAGCACTACTTCCCGCACCTCTTCGACGAGCCGTTCACGGAAATCGACGACCGCTGGGCGGAGGTGCGCGATTCCAAGCGCCTGGTGCTGGACGTGGAGCACCGCGGCCGGGGCAAGTCCACCCGGGAAACCTACGCCGAGACCGTGCGCGAGCTGTGCACCGGCGATTCGGACTTCACCGTGCTCACCTCCAAGACCGATCCCCAGACCTACCCCACCACGCTGCAGGTGCGCCTTGAGTTCGAGGCCAACGCCCGCCTGCGCCAGGACTACGGCGATCTGGCCTTCGGCCCGGTGTGGGGGCGCTCCCACTTTGTCTTGCGCAACGGCGCGGAGGTGATGGGTCACTCGGTGGCCTCCGGCCTGCGCGGTCTGCGCTCCGTTGTTCACAACCGGCGTCCGGACAGGTGGAAGCTGGACGACTTCCAGGACGACCAGGACGCCCGCAATCCCGACACGATCACCAAACTCCTGACCGACATCCGCCGCAAGATCATCCCCGCCATGCGCAAGACCGGCTACAAGCTGATCGCCATCGGCACCCGCCTGACCGAGGACTGCGCCATCTCGCGCCTGGAACGCAGCCAGAGCAAGGCCTGGGCCAAGTTCATCCATCCCATCGCGGACAGCGACGGCAACCCCACCGATCCCGTGCGCTTCGACGCGGCCTTCATCGCCGCCAAGCGCGAGGAACTGGCTGACGAGCCGGACGACTTCAACCTGGAATATCTCCTCATCGCGGTCAACAAGGACAGCGCCTTCCGCCGCGAGTGGGTGCGCCACTACCGCCGCGAGCAGCTTGAGCACCGCCCGTTGCTGATCGCCGTCTATTGGGATCCGGCCATCTCCCGCAAGCAGGGCGGCGGCGACTGGAAGGCCATCGAAACCTGGGCCCTCGATCCCGAACTGGGACACCGTTTCTGCCTGAAGGCGTTCCTCTCGCGCACGGCTTCCCCCACCGAGCAGGTGGCGGAGTACTTCAACCAGGTCGAGGCGGTGATGGGGCGCGGTCATTGGATCTGGGTTTCCGGTTACGAGGCCAACGGGTTCCAGGAGTTGTTCGAGTTCCCGTTGGAGCAGGCCCGCGCCGCGCGGGGGCTGCCCGTGGAAGCCCTGGGTCAACAGGTGGTGAACCTGATCCCCAAGGACGTGCGCATCATGCGCATGACCGCCGCCTGGGAGCGCGGCGCCGTCCATTTCATCCAAGGCGATTCAGACCAGGACAGGCTTGTGGATCAGCACGTGTTCTTCCCCCAGCGTGGCAACCTGGACGGCCCGGACGCCGCCGAAAACGCCTGGCGGCTGATCGACTCGCTGCTGGGCATCGCCGTCCCCGTGGCCGGGGGCGAATCCGAGAACGCCGGCTACGATGCCGGGTTGACTTGAGGAGGAGGCAGGGATGCCGAAACGCAACAGGCTCAGGAAGAGCCCGCTCATCATTCCGTCGAAGAAGACGCCGCTGCGGATGACGCCGCAGATCATCGTGCCCAGCGCGGGGGAGAAGCTCATCCGCTGCGACCGGTGCGGGATGATGGCCTTCCGCGCCCATGTCCGGCTGGTCAGCCACGGCGCGGCCAAGCTCACCAATCTGGAATGCCTTACCTGCAAAAAGCTCTTCCAGGTCGACGACCGGGCGCTGATGGCGGGCAGGAGTGATCCGCTGCCGAAAGGCAACGGCGCCAATGGAAGCGCCCAACCGAACCACCGGAGACTGACATGACCGACATCATCGCGGCGGCCCGCAAGATGCACGAGGCCGACCCCACCGATCTCAAAGCCGCGCGCATCGTGGGACGGGTGGATCGCATCCTGCCCAACGTGAAAAAGCTCAAGGCCAACCTCAAGGCGCATCCGGGCCATCCCAAGGCCCCGCGCTGGAAGGAGAAGCTGGCGGAGTTCCAGACCAGCCTGGCCAACCTGAAAACCTACGGGATGGAAAAGCCGCCCAACGGGTTGCCGCTGGGCGCCGGCATCGCCGTGCCGGTTGGTAAACCCAGGCAACGGAAGGAGGCCTGAAATGGCGGTCACGATCAATTTCTACAACCAGTTCATGGAATTCGCGTGCGACGGCGGGATGGATTTTGACACCGATGTCTGGGACGTCATCCTGATGAACTCCACCCACGCCTTCACCCCCGGCAACACAAACAAGTCGCAGATCGCCGCCAACGAGATTCCCACGGGCAACGGCTACACCCAGGGCTTGGAGACCCTGGCCTCGGTGACCTGGGTGGAATCGGGCGGAGTGGTCACCTTCGACGCGGCCGACAGCGTCTGGACGGCCTCGGGCGGGCCGATTTCCACCTCCGGCGACTGTACCGACGCGGTGATCTACGACGAGGACTCCACCGTGCCCTCCGCCGATCTGCTGATGTGTTCCATCGACTTCGGCGCGGCGGAAAGCGCGGGCGACGGCACCAACTTCCAGATCACCTACAACGGCTCGGGAATTTTCACGGTGACCTGATGCCCGGCCAATATTCATTTATCACCTTCCGCACCGAGGACTGGCGCATCGAGAAGTTTATCGGACGCGATGGGAAATCCTACCAGGTGACTGGATACGTGGACGATGGAAACGGCGGTCTGCGCTGCCCCACCGAAATCTGCGGGGCCTTGTGCTGCGTCAAGATCAACTGGAAGGGGGTGAACGGCCAGCGGTGCGAGTTTTTAACAGATGATCTGCGCTGCATGTTTCAAGCGGAACGGGGGATGGCCTGCAAGCCCATGTCCTGCGCGGCGTGGCCTAAACAGCAATTGGACGTGGACTTTGTCAACGAGCGCTGGGCGCAGGGTGCGAAAAGGTGCTGCTTGAAAGTTGAGGAGGTCTAGATGGCCATCGTTTCATCAGTTGCGATTACTCAACCGCTCAGCGATCCCGCACCCGCCGAGTCAGATACTTTTTTGTTCGGCGCCCAAATCACCGAAGGTTTGCATGGCGGGCTTGATTACGACATGCATTGGCAGTGGGATGAAGGAAATGGAGACTCGCCCGCGAACTATGTTGACATCCCCTCTACCGGGGCAGCGCTGACGACGCCCACCCCGAATCCCGTACTGGGGATTGGCGATTCTACCGCCAAGACAAAAACGGTCACAGCAAACACGGCCGGCACCTATTACATCCGAATCAAAACCATCGATAACAACGATGGCGGTGCGGAGGATTTGACCGGTACACAGGTCGTGACAGTCAGCGGCGGTGGCGTGGACATCGCCGTCCCCCTGGGCACGTTCACGCTGGCCGGCCAAGTGCCGGACGTCGCCAGTGGCGCATCGGTGGCCCCTCCCCTGGGCACCTTCACGCTGGCCGGGCAGACTCCCGCAGTGGGCACCGGCGCCAAGGTGGATGCACCCGCGGGCAGCTTCGCGCTGGCCGGGCAGGTTCCCGCCGTGGCCGGGGGCGCGAGCGTCGCCCCGCCGCTGGGCACGTTTTCCCTGACGGGTTTCGCTCCCACCATCGAAACCGCCTCGGGCGCGGAGGTGGCGGTTCCCTTGGGCACGTTCACCCTGGCCGGACAGGTTCCGGCCGTGGCCTCCGGTGCCGGCGTGACAGTGCCGGCCGGTTCCTTCGCATTGACCGGGCAGGTTCCAGCCGTGGCGGCCGGCGCAAGCGTCGCCCCGCCGTTGGGAACATTCGCGTTGACCGGGCAGGTTCCGGCAGTGGGAACCGGCGCCAAGGTCGATGCCCCCCTGGGCACATTCTCCCTGACAGGATTCGCTCCAACCATCGACACAGCGGCGGGCGTGGACATCGCCGTGCCACTGGGCACGTTCACCCTGGCCGGCCAGGTTCCAGCCGTCGCCAGCGGCGCCAGCGTCGCGCCGCCTTTGGGGACTTTCGCGCTGGCGGGCCAGGTTCCGGCCGTGGCCGGTGGCGCTTCCGTCGCCCCGCCCCTGGGCACGTTCACGCTGTCCGGGCAAGCTCCGGTCGTGGCGGCCGGCGCGTCGGTGGCTCCGCCCCTGGGGACGTTCGCGCTGTCCGGACAGACTCCTGCCGTGGCGGCCGGGGCATCGGTGGCCCCGCCTCTGGGCACGTTCACGCTGACCGGACTGGCGCCCACGGTGGAAGCTGAGAGTGGCGCGGCGGCGGGCCTCCCCATCTACGCGGACATCTCCCTACATCCCGTGATCGATGGCCGGGCGGTCTTCCGGCCGGCCGTGGAGGGGCGCCCCGATCTGCACCCGGTGCTTGGCGGCCGCGCCAGGGTGGGGGGCTGACATGGCCTGGTTTCATCTCAACGACAACGAGGCCGAGCTGGCCATCTGGGACAGGGACGGGCCCATCAACAACGCCACGGTCACGGTGACTATCAAGGACGCCAATGAGAATGAAGTGAGCGGAGTCACCTTCCCTCTCGCCATGGATTACGTCGCCGGGTCGGACGGGGTCTACCGCGCCACCGTGGACAAGGCCTTGTCCACCACGGAGGACGCCGAGTACACCGCCGAGATCACAGTCGTGGCCAGCAGCGGGCGGGACGGCTTTTGGAAGGTTCCCTTCACCGCCAAGCGGAGGGAATCATGAGCGCCCTGCGGAGCATCGCCAGCGGAGTGCGGGGTTTCTTCGCAACGGAAAAGCCCGAAGCGCCGCCCATGGGCGAGGTGGCCTGGGCGGACAGCCGCATCTACTCCGCACGGGACTTCCCCAAGTACAACCCGGACGACCTGATCGGGCGCAAGGGCGCAGCCATCTACCGCAAAATGATGCTGGACGAGCAGGTGAAGGCGGTGGTCAAGTTCCGGCGCGACGCCATCACGGCGCGGAGCTGGTTTTTCCAACTGGACGACGAGGCCCTGGGCGAGGAGGAGAGCGAGCGCCGCATCGCGATCTGCGAGCGCATCGTGTCGGAGATGAAGGGCAGCTTCCGCGACGCCCTCAACGGCGTGATGGCCGGGATGATCAACGGTTTCTCGCTGACAGAGAAGGTCTACGGACAAATCGAGCACGAGGGCAAGACCTGGTGGGGCCTGGAACGGCTCAAGGCCCGGCCGGCGCACACCTTCCAGTTCCACACCGACAAGCACGGCAACATCGAGAAGATCGTGCAGCGGGTGGGCGGCCAGGAGATCGAGATCGATGCGGCCCGCTTCATCCATTACGTGCAGAATCCGGACATCGACGAGCACTACGGCCAGAGCGAACTGCGCGAGGCCTACCGGGACTGGTTCTCCAAGGACATGGTGATCAAGTTCTGGAATATCTGGATGGAGCGTCACGCGGCCGGGTTTATCATCCTCAAGCCCGATGGCAGCCGCAACATCACCGAAGGCAGCGCGGAGTTGGCTACGTTGAAGGAGATGATGGCCAACATCAACAGCAAGACCTGGCTGCTGCTCCCCAACGGGATCGACCTGGAAACCAAACACCCCCAGACCAAGGTGGCCTACGACGAGCGCATCGCCCGCTGCGACAAGGGCATCGGCAAGGCGCTGCTGGTGCCCAACCTGCTGGGCCTGAGCGAGCAGGGGCAGACGGGCAGCTATTCCCAGAGCCAGACCCAACTGGAAGCCTTCCTGATGAGCCTGGAAGCCGACGCCGGGCGGCTGGAGGAAACCCTGGACGAGCAGCTTTGGCGCGATCTGGGGGATCTCAACTGGGGAGACGGGATCTATCCCAAGTTCAAGTTCAAGCCTGCCTCGGTGGAACTGCTGGAGCGCCTCATCAAATCCTGGAAGGACGCTGTCGCCGCCGGATCGGTGGTTCCGTCCGACACCGACGAGGAGCACCTGCGCGATATGATGGGTTTCCCGCCCCGCGGCGAGCCCCTCAAGGTGAGCCCCCAAGGGCCCGGCCAGCAGCCGGGCGGCGCGGCTCCGGAAGCGCCGGGCTCCGAAGGGCCGGAGGTGGAGCCGCCCGCGGACGCCCCCGGCGAGGAGTCCGTCAGCGCCCAGGCCAACATCACCATCAGCGGGCTTTCCCGGGCCGCGCTTTCCAACATCAACGCGCGGGCGTTCACGCGGGCGGCGCGGCGGGTGGACTTCGCCGTGATCGATAAGCGAGCGGGGGATCTGGAGGCAACGGGCGTCGATGCCGCCAGCGCCGCCATGGGCCGGGCCGTGATCGCCCTGGCGGCCATCGTGCGCGGGAAGCAGCTGGGACAGATCGATGGAGACGTGGAAGCCATAGGCGCGTTGAGCTTCGCCGCCAAGGACGTGACCCGGCTCCGCAAGGGACTGCGCCAGATGCTGGAAGAGGGCTGGGGGCTGGGCCGGCGCCACGCCCGGGACGAGATCGCCAAGGCCCGGCGCGGAGCGGAGTTCGCCCAGCGCATCGATATGGCCGGCATCGAGGATGCGGCGGCGGCGTTCTTCGATTCCAAGAGCTTCGCCATGGCCGGCAAGCTGAGCGAGGACGCCCTGGCCACCATCAGGAACATCCTCTCCAAGGGCATCAAGACCACGGCTACCACCGAGGAAATGGTGGAGGAGATCTACACCGAGCTTTCCCGGAAAGGGATGCTGGGCGCGGAAGCGCAGGAGGCGATCGCCGACGACCTGGACGAGCCCGCCCGCGAACGCCTGCGCCGCGTGCTGGAGACCGTCAACCCCGACGCCCGGCTGGTGAACGTGGTGCGCACCAATCTCTTCGAGGCCGTCAACGAGGCGCGTTACTCCTTCTTCGCCGATCCGGAACTGGAGGGGTACGTGGAAGCCCAGGAATACTCGGCCATCCTCGACGGCCGCACCACGGCCATCTGCCGCGAGCTGGACGGCAAGGTTTACGAGATGGACTCGGAATATTGGACGGGCCGCCCCAACTACCGCCCGCCCAATCACTTTCAATGCCGCTCGGTGCTGATCGCGGTGACCCGGGACGATGCCTGGGAAGCCAGCGACGGCCCCGCGGTCGAACCCCAGGACGGATTTGGATGAGCCCGATATGTATCTGGCCCTGCGCATCGCGATGACGGGAGCGGCCCTGGTGGCGCTGGGCATCGCGGCGCTATGGCTGCACCGGGTGGAAGCAAACTGGAGAGAACGGAGAACGGAAAATGAAATTCACGCATGAGCAGGACGCGGAGATCTTCGCGGTGGGCACCTGGAACGGCTACCCGTTCACCGTGGAAGACCTGGAGGCCATCGCGGCCAACTTCGAGGCGCTGAAGGAAGTCCGAAAGGTGCCCTTGAAGCTGGGCCACGATGAGGATCAACCGCTCACGGACGGCATGCCGGCCCTGGGGTGGGTCGACAAGGTGTGGGTGGAAGGCGAGAAGCTGCTGGCCCACTTTATCGATCTCCCCGACGTGGTGGGGGACGCCATCGCCAGCCGCGCCTACCGCACCGTGTCAGTGGAGTTGGATATGGACGCGCGGCATAAGGGACAGGATTACAAGTACGTGCTGTCGGGCGTGGCCCTATTGGGGGCCACATTGCCCGCGGTCAACAACCTCGCGGATCTGACCGAATATCTTTCGCAAACCGGGCCTGCCGGGGGTCGGAGGATGGTCTTCACCGCGATCAACCACAAGCCCCTGGAGGGCGATGTGAAAACCAACAAACCGGAAGCAGACGCGGGAAAACTGCTCGATCGGCTGTTTGCGATAAAAGAGCTTCCTCTCGGGAAACTCGCCCACGCGGCGGGCATCACCGGGAAGAAGCCAGCCGAGCAGATCCGCCTCGCGCTCTCCAACGGGCAGACCGATGCGCTGATGCGCGTGCTGCGCGGGATCCGGGAATGGATCATCGCGGAGCAGGGCATGGAAAAGGCCGACGAGGTCTTGCCCAATTGGGAGATCGAGGCCCTCGATTACAACGAGGAATTTTCCGCGAAAACCAACAACAACGAAGGAGATATCGAGATGAGCGAAGAAGCTCTGAAGGCGCAACTGGCCGAATCCCAGCGCAAGCTGGAGGAGGAACAGGCCAAAACCACGGAGTTCGCGCGCAAGGAAAGCGAGCGCGTGGAAGCCGAAAAGAAACAGGCCATCGTGGCCAAACGGGCCGAGGTCGAGGCCGCCCTGGAGGAAGGCGTCAAGGCCGGGAGCATTATCCCTGCGCAGCGCGAGGCGTTCTCCAAGGCGATCGGCCTGGCCGACGACGCCCGGGTGGAGACCATCGACGTTGAGGAGGTGAAGACCTTCGCCAACGCCGGGGGCAAGCGCAAGCCCGGAGGCGAGCAGGGTCTCAGCGAGGATCGGGGAGGCCAGGATTACGACGCCACCCGCGACGCCTCGGACGAGCTGGCCGAGAAGGCCAACGCCCTGATGGCGGAGAAGGACATTTCCTACTCCAAGGCATCGCAACTGGTGATGCGGGCCAACCCGCAACTGGCCCGGGAATACCGGGGCTACACCGCCAACATCTCTGACGGGAGGGCCTGATCATGAGCGTCGAAGGAAGATTTTTCACCCACACGATGGCGGCCGGGGAGGACGTGAACGACCTGACCCCGGGCAGCGGCGACATCTTCAAGGCCATCGCCCTGGATGACGGGAAGCCCGCCGCCAACGGCCGCGAGGCCGGAGGCCTGCTGCTCTACGGCGGCAAGAACGGCGAGCACATCACCCTCGGCTACGCCGGTATCATGAAGTTCACGGCCGGCGCGGCCGTCGCCAAGGGCAAGCGCCTCACGGTGACCACCTCGGGCTACATGATCGAGGCCAACAGCGGCTCCTACGTGGTGGGACGCTGCCTGGATACCGCCGTGGGTTCCGGCGCCGTGGGCACCGGGGCCTTCAATTTCGCAACCGTAGCCTATATGGGCGACTCAGGGGAGGTGGCATAATGTCAGCATACGGAACTGGACGGGAGCTGCACATCGACCAGCACCTCTCGCAAATCGCGATCAACTATCGGCCCATGGGCTTTATCGCCGACCGGGTTTTCCCGCTGGTGACGGTGCCCAAGCAGACCGACAAGTACGTGATCTTCGAGCAGGCGGACTTGTTCCGCCAGGAAAACACCCGCCGCTCCCGTGGCGGCGAGGCCAACAAGATCCATTCGCGCGTCTCCTCGGACGGCTTCCACTGCGATAACTACGCGCTGAAGGCCGATGTGACCATCGAAGACCGGGCCAACATGGATCCCATCTTCATCCAGCAGTTCGAGGAAGGGCGGGTCAACCGGGTGATGGACGGTCTGGCGCTGGACGAGGAAATCCGCGTGGCCGCCCTGATGTTGACCCTCGCCAATGTGGGCACCTATGCGGCGGTGGGGTCGGCCTGGTCGGACTTCAGCAACTCCGATCCCATCAACGACCTGCTCACCAAGATCGATCAGGTGGAGGACGCCACGGGCTACCGCCCCAACAAGGCGGTCTTCTCCGGCCTAGCCTGGCGGAACTTCCGCCGCAACGCATCCGTGATCGACAAGTCCACCAACCCCAACGTGACGGGGGGTGGAATCTACCCCAGTGTGCAGCAGGCCGAGGCGGTGCTGGAAATGGAGATCATCGTGGGCGGGGCCTACAAGAACACGGCCGAAGAAGCGATCGCCATGAGCCTGGATCGCATCTGGGCCGATCACGTGGCGTTGTATTACGCGCCGGACGCGCCTTCCACGCAGACCCCGAGCGCGGGCTACCGCTTCCGCTGGGCCGCCCCCGGGCTTCCCAACCGGCAGGTGGAGCGCCACCCCTACGATACTCGCCGCCACTGCGACGAGGTGGAGGTGGGCTATTACCAGGACGAGAAGATCGTCTCCCAGCCTCTGATCGCCCTGGTCACCAACACCACGTCGAGCTCTTGACCCTAACCCGGGAGCGGGCCCGCTCATATTACCGGAGCCCGCTTCCATCACCGGAGCAAGTGAAATGTTGACACCGCACTGGAAGGATCCGAACCGGAAAGCGGCCTTGAGGGCGCTGAAGGAAAACCCGGCCGATTTCGGCTTCACCGGCGAGCGGCTGCTGCCCGCCAAACTTACCGCCGAGCAGGCGCGTAACCTCAACGCGGCGAAAGGCGCGCCCCTTTCCGGGAAGGAGAAGTACGAGCTGACCAGGTTGCGCGCCGAACGCAAGGAGGCCGTGAAAGGAATGGACGGCTTGAATAAGCGTTTGGAGAAAATCTCATTGGTTCGAGACGATGCTGTCACCGATCGCGACGCCGCCCAGCGCCTCGGCTCCATCGCCATCTCCATCGCGCAGATGCTGGCGGGCGGGGAGGGCTTCGGCAAGGACGGCAAGCCCGACGTGGCCCGCATCAACGCGCTCACCTCGCTCTCGCCGCCCGTGACGGCGGAGGAACGCGACGCCGTCTGGGAGGAAATCTCCCCCAAGGCGCAGGCTTGAGAGCCGAGGCTATTTAAAGGGGGTGAAAACTGCGAACGCCGAAGTATCCCAAAACTCCGCGGCCCGATCCCTATGGATCGAATAATCCATACGGGATTTAGCATCGCAGAGGTTGTGGATGGGATCGCAATCTTCACGGCCGTTCAAGGAGGCGAGGGTGCCGAGCGAGAAGCCGGCAACCGTAAACGTGACACCAACAGCAATGGATTTCGAGGGCATTTTCAGCATGAGGAATCCTTTCCAATGAGGGAGCCATCCTTGGCTTGAATGCTAAGAAAATTATCTAATTCGTCGCCTATCCTGTCAATGGGGAGGCGGCCCAAACCGGGAGCATCAGGGAAGATGTTCATCACGATTCATGCGGGCGGGATGCCCTTCAACGGAGAGACGATTGCCCAGCAGTCGCTGGGCGGATCGGAGTCGGCGGCCTACTACCTGGCGCGGGAACTGGTGGCGCGGGATCACAACGTGACCGTGTTCACCAGCAGCCGCGATCAAGGCCGCTGGGATGGCGTGACCTACGTGTATCACGGCGCGGTCAGCCCCGAGAAGCCGCTGGGCGAGGCCTTTCACTACCGGGCCCGCTACCTGCAAAACGACGCGATCGTCATCCAGCGCAACCCGCTGGGGTTCGCCTTCGCCTGGAATTCCAAGTGCAACCTGCTCTGGCTGCACGACCTGGCGCGGAAACGCCTGCGCTCCCTGGCCGCGCAATCGCTCTGGAACGTGGACGCGCTGCTCCCGGTGTCGGCCTGGCACGGCCTGCAGGTGGCCGAGGCCTGGGGCGTGCGCCCGGAAATCGTCAAGCCGCTCCCCAACGGGATCGACCCGGCGCTCTACGAGGGCAAGATCGAGTCCGGCACCAATAACATCGCCGAGCGGATGCGCGATCTGGTCAAGCTGCACCATGGCGGCGGCGGGGACGTGGTCAAGCTGATCTACGTCTCGCGTCCGGAGCGCGGCCTGGAACACCTGGTGGCCCCGGACGGCATCATGGAGCGCCTGGCGTGCAGCGAGTCCATGAGTCCGGATGCCCCGCGCTACCACCTGTTTGTCTGCGGCTACGACAACACCACGCCCGAGATGGCGCCTCTCTACCGCGAGTTGTGGGGCCGTATCGAGGCGCTGCCCAACTGCACCGCCCTGGGCTATCTCACCAAGGCCGAACTGGCCGGCGTGCAGCGCTGCGCCGACGCCTGGGTCTACCCATCGGACTTCGAGGAAACCAGTTGCATCTCCGCCATGGAAGCGATGGCGGCCGGGCTGCCTATCATCGCCTCGGACGTGGGGGCGCTGCCCGATACGGTGGACGAGTACGACGGCGCGGGGCTGATTCCCTTGAAGAACGGCGGGCCGGACATCGACGCGTTCATGGAACAGATTGCCCTGACCTCGCCCGGGATGAGCGTCCCCCGGCATTTCCCCCACACCTGGGAAACCTCGGCGGACGTCTTCGAGGAAACGGTGGCGGAGATCCTCGCCGCTAAGACCTCCAACTCCGTGGCCGTGGGCAAGCACCTGCACCGGCTCTCAGACATCAAGGTGTTGGAACGCGCCATCAAAGCCACGCCGAATGACCTGAAGGATAGCCCGCACTGGGGCGGACATCCCGTGGCCGCCAGGATCGAGGCCGACCTGGACGAGTGCTACGCCTTCGCGCGGGAGGAGACCTTCGCCGGGCACTACGCGGCTTATTACCGCTACGAGGCGGAGCGCGGGATGGAGTACGGGCCGGAGGAACTGGACGGCAACGCCCGCTACGAGACGGTGGCCCGCCACGTGGGGCAGTTGCCCGAGGGAGCGCGGGTGCTGGACTACGGCTGCGCCCACGGCCATTACACCATCAACCTGGCCAAGCGCTTCCCCAAGCTGGAGTTCATCGGGATCGACCTGGTGGCCTCCAACATCGAGAAGGCCAAGGCCTGGAGGGAAAAAGACGATGTGAAGAATGTGGCGTTCCTGTTCGGCGATGAAGTACCCATGCGGTATTTAGCCGATCCCTTCGACCTGATCATCGCCGCCGAGGTGCTGGAGCACGTCAACGATCCGGGCGCCCTGGCCGACAGGCTGGCCGAGTCCCTGAAGGAAGGCGGGCGGATGGTGATCACCACGCCCTTCGGGCCCTGGGAAGGGCAGAAGTACCGCCAGCACCATCCCTGGCGGGCGCACCTGCACCACCTGGAGCGCGCCGACCTGTTCGAGATGTTCGGCCATCACCCGGATTTCGGGATCGTGATGACCTCGGCGGGCCAGACCGCGCGGGGGGAGGCGCTGGGGAGCTTTGTCACCCACTACGCCAAGCCCACGGAAGGCAGCCGCGCCATCGACATGGCCCGCAAGTTCTCCGTGCAGGCCCCGCGCGAGACCGTGACCCTGGCCATGATCGTGAAAGACGGCGAGGCGCGGCTGCGGCGCTGCCTGGATAGCGCGGCGCCCATCATCGACGAGCTGGTGATCGCCCTGGACGAGACGACGAGCGATCGCACGGAGGATGTGATCCACGCCTTTGTGGAGGACTACCCGGATATCGCCGTGCGGATCTTCCCCGGCAAGTCTCCGCTGGAGGTGGGCTTCGACGAGGCCCGCAACGCCACGGTGGAGCGGGCGTCCTGCCAGTGGATTCTCTGGCTCGATCACGACGAGGTGCTGCACGGGGCGGAAACCCTGGCGCTCTACCTGCGCCCCAACCAATTCAACGCCTACGCCATGCGCCAGGTGCACTATGGCTTCGAGCCGCTGGGCATCGACAAGATCGACCTGCCGGCCAAGATATTCCGCAACCACATCGGCATGCGCTTCATCGGGATGGTGCACGAGCACCCGGAGACGGGCTTGAACGAGGGCCAGGGCTGGGCGATGGCGCTGCCTCCGGAGATCACCGTGGCCCACGACGGCTACGACGACGAGTCCACCCGCCTCAAGCGCTTTCAGCGCAATCACCCGCTCTTCATCCGCGACCGCGAGAAGTATCCCGAGCGCAACCTGGCCAAGTTTCTGTGGATCCGCGAGTTGGAGCACGTGAACCGCTACGAGCTGCAGCGCAACGGGATGGTGATCACCGAGGCCGTCATGGAGCGGGCCCGGGAGGGCATCGCCCTGTGGCGCGAACTGGCCGAGGGCGGCTTTGTGCGCTGGGCCAAGGACGCCGTGGAGTTCTACTCCAACCACGCGCGGGTGCTGGGGGAGGGCTTCGAGGCGGCCTTCGGGGTGGACGCGGCCATGCAGTTCAACGGCAAGCCCGCGGACGTCTCGGCGGTGGAGGGGTACTTCGCCAGCGTGGAAGACCTGCAACTGCTGGCGCGCAAGGCCATTGAAAACAAGACCGCCGATCTGGGCGGAAAGTATTGGTGAAACCTCACCCCCAACCCCTCTCCGCAAACGGGAGAGGGGAGGGCTGGACGCGGGCTTGCCCGCGCGGAAATTGAGCCATGGGAACCTACGCAAGCTGGAGCGCGGACGTGCTGGCGCGTTATCCGTCCCTGAGCCGGGTGGATTCCGACGCGGCGCGGGTGGACTCCGCCTGGATCGCCCCGGCCGAGCTGGAGCTGGACGCCAAGCTGGGCGCGTACTTCACCGCGCCCTTTACGCCCACCAACCTCACCGCCAAGGATCTGACCGTCGATCTGGTCTACGCCCGCTGGCAGAGACCCCACGACGGCAAAAAGGCCAAGGCGATACAGGACGCCATCGAGGCCCGCATCGAGGCCCTGATCGCCGGGCGCGAAGTGATGGTGCTCGACGACGGCACCCAACTGGCGGCCTCCGGAGGCGGCGGGGCGGCCTTCTCCAACACGGCGAACTACCACCCCATCTTCGGCCACGGCGACACCCTGGCCTTCCGGGTGGACTCGGACATGGTCAACGACGAGGAGAACGCGCGTGATTAGGAGCAGCCATGCCCCGCATTGAAATGAAGATGGATCCCCCCGCCGCCGTGCTCAAAGCGCGCACGGACAAGGCGCTCAAGGGGCTCAAGCGCAGTTGGGTAAACACCAGCTACAAGCAGGCGGCGGTGTTCCTGGACAGGTGGGTGCAGAAGAACTTCCGCTCCGAGGGCGGGAACGTGGGCGGCTGGGAGCCGCTGGCGCCGGCGACGGTGCTGGGGCGCATTCGCAAGAACCTGCGCGGCGGGAACTTCCGGGGCGTCCGCAACGTGCGGGGCTTCGGCGGCGCCGTGCCGCTGGCTGCCGCGCGCTTCAAGATTTTGCAGGACACCGGGCGGCTGCGCCTCAGCTTTGTCCCCTTCGCCACGGCCAATAACGCGGGCATCGGCTCCGACCTGGATTACGCCGAGGCCCACCATGAGGGGCTGGGCGATCTGCCCGAACGGCGGCTGCTGCCCAAACACAGCGAGGTGCGCAACGATATCCGGAAAATTTTCGAGCGCAACCTGCGCAAGGGGCTGCACGCCATGAAACCGATCGGGAAGCGCATATGATCAACCGGGCCGATATCACCAAGGCCATCGTGGCCCTGCTGGAGGATCAGCTTCCCCCGGCCACGGACGACGGAAAGCCCTACCAGGTGGAGCGGGCCAACTTCGCGGAGATGAACCCCGAGGCCGCGCCGTGGATCGGGGTCTACCGCGATGGCGTCGAGTACGATCCGGCCACCATCGCCAGCGGCGGGCGCAACCTGAAGGGCGAGCTGGTCTTCCGGGTGATCGTGCTGGCGGCCAGCTACAAGGACGGCGCGGACGCCGAGGATCTGCTCTGCGAGTACGAGACCGACGTGCTGAACGCCCTCAAAACCGACTTCACCCTGGGCGGCACGGTGGATCAGGTGACCGGGCTGACCGTGGAGGACGGCTTCAACGAGTTCGATTCGGAGACGCTGCGGGTGCAGTACTCCATGATTTCCATTCAATGCGAGAAGAGGACGGCATGAGCGAAAAGATCGGAGCGCCCCGCATGACGCGGGAAATCGTCTGGACGGGCGAGGAGAAGTTCATTCCCGGCCATGGCATGGCCCGGCCCGGCGAAAAGAAAACCCTGCCGGTGGAACTGGCCGACAATTATATAGAGCAACGCCTGGCGCAAAAGCCCGGCAAAGCGCAGTCCAAAACGCAGGCGGATAACGAGGAGGCAACATGAGCTACGGACAGAACTTCAGGCTGGGGCTGAGCTTCCAGAACAGCTACGGGACGCTCAATCAGGACAGCTACTTCTGGCTGCCCGCCCTGAGCGAGGGCGTGGGGATTGAGAAGCCGCCCCTGGTGGCGCAGGGCATGCGGGGCATCTTCGACGAGGGGGACTATTACGAGGGGCCCACCTCCATCCCCGGGGAGATCGAGATGGAAGCCGACCCGGTTTCCCTGGGCGTTTTGCTGAAAGCGGTGCTGGGGCCGCCCGCCACGGTCACCTCCGACGCGCTCTACACCCACACCTTCGAGCCGAGGACGAGCGACTTCGACAAGCTGTCCGCGGGCAACCCCTTCACGCTGCAAAAATACATGGACGACGCCGGCAGCGCCTTCCTCTACCAGGATCTGGTGGGGGCCTCGCTGGAGCTGAACATCAGCGCGGGGGAGCTGCTCAAGGCCAAGCTGGGCATCGTGGGCGGGGCCTACTCCCAGGTGGTGGCGGCGGCGGCCAGCTACCCCACCAACAAGCTCTGGACGTGGGATCAGGGATCTTCCCAACTGGGCGGCGCGGCGGTGGATCAGTTCACCCAGTTCACCGTGAAGATCGAGGAACAGCTCGAAGCGATGCACACCCTCAATAATTCCAAGGTGCCCAGCCGGGTCAAGCGCACGGGCTCCCGGGCCATCAGCATCGACGGGACGCTCAAGTTCGACGATCAGGACGAGTACCAGCAGTTTCTCACCCAGGCCGAGCGCGAATTGATCCTCCACTTCGAGGGCTCCACCGCGGTGCAGAGCGGCTACAACGAGATCTGCACCATCAAGGCGCCGCTGCTGCGCTACAAAGAGTTCAAGCCGCTGGCGGGCGGGCCGGGCGAAATGGAGGTCTCGATCTCGGCGGCCGGGGTCTACTCGGTCAACTCGGCCACGGGCCTGCAGGTGATCCTGGGCAACGCACAGGCCGCGTATTGACGCAACAGACCGTGCAATATTTCACCCTCAATTACAGTGAGGAACGATGAGCGCATTCACACCGGACTTCGAGTTTCGGATCGAGTTCGACGGGGACGTGGTCACCGGGCGCATGAAGCGCCTCACGCGGGCCGATCAGATCAAGCTGGCCCCATCCATGGGACTGGTGAGGGAGGAGGGGCAAAGCGTGTACCAGGTGTTCCTGGATTCGGTGCAGGGAGTCGCGGCGATCCTCCCTGATTATGTGACGGAATTCCACGGGCTGACCATCGGCGGCCGGGAAGCCACGCTGGATCAGATGCTGACGCATTCCTACTTCAACAACCTCGTCGACAAAATGGGAGCCCTGCTGATCGAGGAATCGTTGTTGGGGGATGAAACGGCAAAAAAGTCCGCAACGCTGTCGCAAGAGTCTGCGGCGGACTCCGGCAAAAGGAGCGAATCGTCGTTGGAGGACACCCCTTCGCAGTCTGGTGGGATGCCTGGCGGCACTGCCACTCCCCCGGAGACGGCGGAAGCATGACGCGCAACGACTGGCCCGTGCCGGGCGGGTATCCGGCGCAGGAAAATCTCACGGTGGAAATGTTCGGTCTGATCTCCGATCAGGTCTCCAAGGAGAGGAAGTAGATGGCGCTGGGCAACACAATCGAATTCTCGCTGCGGGCGCGCGACGAGTTCTCCAAAGGCTTCTCGGGCCTGCGCGGGCAGATCACGCTGGTAGCGGCCGCGGCCACGGCGGCGGGTGCGGCTGTGTTCGCTCTCGCCAACAGGTTCGCCAAGTCCGAGGACGCCGCGCTGAAGACCTCGCAGCGCTTGGGGCTGACCACCGAGGAGCTGAGCAAGCTGCACTTCCAGGCCCGGCTTTCCGGGGTGGCCACGGCTACGCTGGACATGGCCCTGCAGCGCATGACGCGCCGCGTGGGGGAGGCCGCCGTGGGCACCGGCGAGGCCAAGGACGCCATCCGGGAGCTGGGCCTGGACGCGGAGAAGCTGGGCCGGATGACCCCCGACGAGCAATTGCGCACCTTCGCCGAGGCCCTGCACGGCGTGGAAAGCAACAGCGACAAGGTGCGCCTGGCCTTCAAGCTGTTCGATTCCGAGGGCGTGGCGCTCTTGCAGACCATGACGCAAGGCGCGGCGGGCTTCAAAAAGGCGGGGGAGGAAGCCGAACGGCTGGGAATCGTCATCGGCACCGACGACGCCGAGGCCGCGTCGCGCTTCAACGACGCCCTGCTGGGCCTCAACAGCGCCCTGGGGGGGTTGAGCAAGGAGACAGCGGACGAGGTGATTCCCGCCCTCACCGAGCTTTTCAAGGTGATGGAGGACGGCGTGTTCCTCTACCGCGAGCACCGGGATGAAATCCTGTCCTGGCTGGACGCCTGGCTGAAATGGTTTCCCCCCACCGCGGCGGCCTACCGGCTGATGCGGGCCGGGATTGATACCCTGCGCGAGAACGCCCAGGCCACGCGGGAAGCGGACATGGCCTACAGCGACTTTGGGGGAACGCTGGGGGCGGTCGCGGCCAAACAGGCGCAGGTCACGCTCGTCAGCAAGGCGGCGCTGGAGGCGCAACAGAAAATGGCGGACGGGCTGCTCGCCCATGAGGTGCGGGTGGCCGAAGAGCGGGTGCAGTCCTGGGTGGATGCCGAGCGCGCCAGGATCGCCGCCACCGCCCAGACCAATGCGGAACTGGCCGCCGAGGCATCCAGTTTCGCGCACTTAGCCGCCCTCATCGAGCAGCAGGCCAACGATTCCCGCTTGGCCCGGCTGGAGCAATACCAGAATGAAGTCCTGGCGAAACAAGGCGAATTCGCCGGGTTCGTGGAAGCCATGGAAGCCGCTGCGGCGCAGCGCAACCTGGAGCAACAAGACCTGATGCGCCAGATCGCCTTCGAGAACATGGTCACGGACTTCGATCGGCGGCTCGTATTGGAAAACGAGCAGTTCCAGCGCCGCATGGAAACGGCGGCGGGCAACCACTCCCTGGAACAGGCCGTCATCGAGGATCACAACCGGGCCATCCTGGAGATCGAAAAAGCGGCGCTGGATGCGCGGCTGGCGCAGAGCCAGACGGCGCTGCGGGGCTTCGCGGCGCTGGCGCGGGTGAGCGGGGCCAAGACCTTCAAGCTCTACAAGGCGCTGGCCTACGGGCAGACCATCATCGCCACCTATCTGGCGGCCACCAAGGCGCTGGCGAGCGCGCCGCCCCCGCTGAGCTACGTGCTGGCGGCCGCGGCCGTGGCGCAGGGCCTGGCCAACGCGGCGATGATCTCCAAGCAGAAGCCGCCCGCGGCGCATGGAGGATTGACCAGCGTGCCCGCCGAGCAGACCTTCCTGCTGCAACAGGGGGAAAGGGTGCTCTCCCCCCTGCAAAACCGGGACTTGACGGCCTTCCTGCGGGGACAGGGGGGCGGGGGAGGCTCATCCATCACCGTTGAAAACCTCAACGTCCACATTCTGGAGAACGCCACCAACTTCGACACCCTGATGCGGATGGACGACCGCGACATGCGCGAGATCGTGGCCGGGCCCATCATCAAGGCGCTGGACAACCTGGATCGCAGCGGCGTGAGGCCCAACTTCGCCCAGCGCGGCCGGGGAGGGGTCTGAGATGCCCTGGGATCTCTTTGTGGACAGCGCCAATTCGGTGAGCTTCGAGCCCGAATGGGATTTCTTGCAGGAGAACGTGAAGGTGGAGGACGCCCACCGGGTGCGCTCCGGAGCGATGTTCCGCTACCGCTGGGGCGGCTACGAGCGCTGGAAGTTCACGGCGCGCTTCATCGATTCGGCGGACGCCTGGGCGGTCAATTCCTGGTGGGACTCCAACACCAAGCTGCTCTTCATGAACACCTCCGACGCCACGGTGAACTCGGTGCAGATCGTCAATTCGCGGCTGCCTTTCGGGCGCTTCATCAAGCCCCATGACGATCTCTACGAGGGCGTGATCGAGCTGGAGACGTACTAACCTCACCCCCCTGCCCCTCTCCGCAAACGGAGAGGGGAGGGCAGGAGGCGGGCAAGCCCGCCCGGATATTAAAATATGGCCTACCAGGTGACATCGTGGTTTGTGGATCAGACGGCGGAGAAGACCTCTGCGCCCAAGCGGGTCTTCACCATCGGGGATTCGGATTATTCCGGCCGGGTGCTGCGCTGGCCGCGGCTGGCCCGCAGTTGGAACGATATCCGGCCCGTGGCGTTGTCGATCGACCTGAGCAACGAGGATCAGGAGATCAATTTTTTCAAGGACGACAAGACCCACCTGCGCAGCGAGTGCAAGGTAAGCATCGGGTTCACGCACCCCGATTCCGGGGACGAGCTGATCGACGTCTTCACGGGGCGGGTGGACAAGGTGAAATACTCGCGCGGGCTGGTCAACCTGCAGATGCTGGACAAGATCAAGGACTTCGCCGAAGCCGTGGTGGGCACCTCGGACGAGCCGGTGACCTTCACCGATACCGATTACCTGCCCTCCGAGATCGCCTGGACGCTGGTCACCTGCTATGGGGGCCTGGTGGATTCCCGCGACGCGGCCAACGAGGACATCGATTACCCCAGCTTCGAGACATGGGCCGGGGTGTGGAGCGGCGACAACGTCTTCATGAAGGCGCGCTTCGACGGGGTGAAGGTCAACGACGCCCTGCGGCGGCTGGGGCGGGTCACCAATTCAGCCATCTTTGTGGAGAACAACAAGCTGGGGTTCTTCCGCTTCGCCGAGGCCGATTCCCACGAGACGCTGATCGACGACGACACAGCCATGGGGATCACGCTGGAGATCGACGATCAGGCGATAGTCAACAAGCAGTGGGTCTATGCCGCCTACGACGTGGATTCGCGTTATCACACCATCGCCACCTTCGGCGTCAATATCGCATCCGTGAACTCCTTCGGGCTGCGCGAGGAGGTGGAGCGCGACGAGAGCATCTGGTACGTGAGCAGCGCCACCGCGCAGAACCTGGCCGAGCGGCTGGTGGACTTCGCTTCAAGCCCCTACGAGAAATACCGCATCGAGGGCGCGCTGACGCCGCTGGCCCGGCAGATCGGGGAGACGGTGCGCATCGTGGACGGGTACCTCGGGGTGAACTCATCCTTCACCTGGCGGGTGATGGGCTACGAGATCGACCTGGATCGGGGCCGCTCGGCGATCCAGGTGGACGGCTCGCAGATCTATCAGGACTTCATCCTGGACGACGACTTGTTCGGGATTCTGGACGACGGGCCGGGGCGGCTCCTGTGAATTGAAACTGCGAAAAACAACAGCATTAGAACCGCCGATGAACGCCGATAAACGCGGATAGGAACTGCAAAACAACCAACAGGAGGTGGGAATGCCGATATTGAGAACGATCCGCTGCGACGTTTGCGGCGAAGAGGAAAAGGAAAAGCAGCCGGACGCGGGATTCCCGGGCTGGGGCGAACTGCGGGGGATCGCGCTGGATGGCGCGGAAAACCCCACCCTGTGTCCGGAGGATTTGGGGGTGGCAGCGGCTTTTATCGATCGGAGAAAACGGAAATACGCCCAGGGAGGTGAATAATGGCCTGGACAGCGCTCAGTTTCGCCTTCGGGAGCAAGCTCACATCCCTCAAGATGACGCAGCTCTTCGATAACCTGACAGCCCTGGCCAACGGTGATTCCGGGGCGCCGAACGTGGTGCAAGCTGGATTGAGCACGGCCACGGGGGAGGTGTCGACAAGTAGCTCTGCCAACCTGACCCTTCCTGGTGGAGAGTACGGGTTTTATCCGCAGGTCAAAAAAAATGTGGCGGGGGCTGCCGACGCCCAAATCGTAAGACAGGGCGCTGGAAGCCTGACGACCTCCTACGCCACCATCATCGGCCTTTACAATGCCACTACCAACACCGTCTACGCCCAGCAGCTCTATATCCAGGCCTCGCCGCCCTACGATATTGGGGACGGGGAGGTTCCGCTTTTCATCTTCGCGCTGGTGAACTCCTTGGGCGAAATCGAGGCGGTGTACTGCGCTCCGGAGCCGCCGTGGGCGCTCAACGGCCCCACCAGAATAATGCCCACGCGTCGTGAAGGGGGACGGGCCTTCCGCACTGAACTTGTGTCCGTTCCGCGGCCCGACCCGGAGACGGCCACGCCCGGGGAGATCGCGGCTTACCTGGAGGCGCTGGAGAAACCGCAATACGCCGAGATCGAGATCACCCAAGCCCTCAAGCAGGCCGACATGGGGCTGATTCCCCACCCATTCATCGGAAACGACCTGACCGGCAAGACCGTCGCGCTGCTGGATCCCGTCGCGCCGCTGACCGCGCTGCTGCTGGAACTGCACGAGGCGGGGGAATCCATCAACGAGCTGCTGCACGAGGACTGGTTGCGGCTGGACAACGTGGCCCTGCCGCGCTCCGGGCCTGCCGGCGTGATGACCGTGGAGGGGCGCTGGAAAAACAGCGCCTGAGAACACGGCGCAAGGAAGGGTATCCGCAAGCCGGCAACGAATGGCAGAATAAGGAGATTCACTCCAACTCGTAAATACAAGGAGATGCCATGAAAAAACAGGGAATCCTGGCCCTGACGGGCCTGCTGGCGCTGCTGCTGGCGGCCTGCGGAGGGGATGGAGGGAGCGGAGGCGGGGAGGTGCGGATCACCTGCGCGGAAGTGGCCAACGAGGGGGCGGGAGGCTACTGCCCGGCCCTGGCAGGAATGTCCACGCAAACCATCGAGATCGTGCTGGGGGATGTCTCGCGGGGCATCCTCATCAACGGCACCACCCAGGCCAGCAATCCCCTGGACTTCGACGTGGACGTGCAGATCGGGATGATATTCGATGCGGGCTGCGCCGGCGCGGACACCTGGGAGATCATGCCCGTGCAGCCCTACACAGTGGCGGCGGGGGACGCCTTCGAGATCACCGTGGGAGGCCAATGCAGTGACATGCCCCTGGGCCCGCGCACCCTGACCGCATCGCTCTACGAGGCCGATGGAGCGACCCTGATCGGCGACGCGGTGGTCTACTTTACGCTGGTGGAATAGGAGGGAGGGGAGGAGCGCAAGAAAAAGCCCCGGCTATTCACCGGGGCTTTTTTAGCCTCTCACCGCTGTTGTGGTACAGCGATGGCGCCTATTTCAAATTCCCGGGCGCGGCTGGAAACGCTTGGCTCCCTCCACCAAAAATGCACGAGGTGCTGACGCTTTCAGGCTACGGGTGTCATTGCCGACTTTCACGGCTTCCAACTCACGGGAGGTGCATCAATAGCTTGGTCAAGCCGCACCTCCTTTCACCGCGTTGTGTGCGGTATTTCGATAGTACGCTCGAAGGGGAGGGGGCGCAAGGGAGGAGTTCAGGGATCTGCGCGGAATCCTCCCGGAAGTGCGGGAGATCTTCTCCGGATTCCGGATCGAGGAGGTGCAAACCACCTACACGGCCGCCAAGAAGCCGAAAAAACGGGGGAAAGTCACCGAGTTGCTGATCACATCCGAGGGGATTTGAGAAAGACCTTTTCTGACAAATAGGCTTAAATCTTTGGCATGCTTGAGGGAGGATTTCGGAAATTTGGTATATCCCGGTTCATTCGCTCCGTCCCAGGGAGCCGATCCGGGATTCACGGGGGGTGGACGGCGCCTCTGTCCAACTTGATGTATATCAAGGCAGAACCGGTTTTCCCCGGTTAGCATGGGGCGAAATCCTGGACTCCCGGGATCACTCTCCGCAGCGGATTCGTCCATGAAAGAAGAGCGCAACCTGCCCCCGCCTCCCTTCCCCGGAATTCCGGTGGCCGACGATGGCACTGGGGGTGTGGTATGGGTGGAAACCCACGTCAGCCAAGCCGCCTGCGCTTTTCCGATCACACCCTCCACCAACATGGGCGTTCAATATGCCCAATCCGCCGCCAACGGGGCGAAAAACCTGTGGGGAGACACCCTGCACTTTCTGGAAGCCGAATCGGAACATTCCTCAGCATCTGCCGCGGAGGGGTTTGCCCTGGCCGGGGGCCGTGTGACCAACTTCACCTCCGGCCAAGGCCTGATCCTGATGAAGGAAGTACTCTATGTGATCAGCGGCAAGCGGCTTCCGGTGGTGTTCAATATCGGCGCGCGGGCCTTGACCAGCCAGGCGCTCAACGTCCATGCGGGCCATGACGACGTGATGGGAGTGTCCGATGTGGGGTGGGGCATGCTCTTCGCCCGCAACGCCCAGGAGGCCGCCGACTTGTGCCTGATTTCCCGGCGCTGCGCCGAGGCCACGGAAACCCCCTTCATGAACGTGCAGGACGGGTTCCTCACCACCCATACCCTGGAGACGATCCGCTTGCCCGAGCCGGAATTGATGGCCAGTTACATCGGACCGCCCGGGGAGCGGCTGCGGCCCGTATTCGATACCGAGCATGGCATCATGTCCGGCGTGGTGCAGAATCAGGAAGCCTACATGCGGGGCAAGATCGCGCAGCGCTTCTACACCAGCCAAGTGCCCATGGCGCTGGAAGTGGCCATGGAAGAATTTCACGGGCTCACCGGGCGTCACTATGGCCTGGTCAACGGCTATCGCATGGCCGGCGCGGAATACGCCCTGGTGGCGCTGGGCAGCACCGCGGAAACGGCGGAAGTGGTGGCCGATTATCTGCGGGAGCAGCGGGGCATCAAGGTCGGAGTGGTCCACCCCACGGCCTTTCGGCCTTTTCCCGGGCCCCAGTTGGTGGAAATGCTCAAGGACGTGAAGGCTTTGGCGGTCATCGAGCGCATGGACGATCCCATTGCCCAAAGCAACCCGCTCACCACGGAACTCAAGGCCTCGTTTTTCGATGCGCTTACCGGGCACCCGGGCTATCCCCAGATCCACCGGATTCCCGAAATTCTCTCCGGATCGGCCGGGCTGGGCAGCCGGGACGTGCGCACCACCGACCTGATTGCGCTGGTGGAGGCCCTGGAGGGAGGACGGAAGGATTTTTTCACCCTCAACATCGCCCATCCCTCCAGTCTGGAGGCCACGGAAGCGCCCGATCTCCGCCCTGAGGGCGCGTTTTCCATGCGTGGGTATTCCATCGGGGGGTTCGGATCGGTGACCACCAACAAGGTGATCGCCACCGTATCCGCCGAATTGTTCGGGTTGCACGTGCAGGCCTACCCCCGCTACGGATCGGAGAAGAAGGGCCTGCCCACCAATTACTACCTGACCCTGGCCCACAGCCCGATCCGCACTCACTGCGAGATGGACCACGCCGAATTCGTGCCCATCAACACCATCAACGCCCTGGAGATGGGCAACCCGTTCCAGGGAATGAGTGACCGGGGCATCGCCTTCGTGCAGTGGCCGGGGGAGGGGGCGGAAAGCGAGGCGGCGCTGTGGAAGCAGTTTCCCATGCCCTCCCGCAGAAGCCTGCGCCAGGCCGGGGCCCGGGTGTTCTACCTGGATGCCGCCGGTATCGCACGCCAGGAATCTCCCCTCCCGGAACTGGAAATCCGCATGCAGGGAATCGTCCTGCTGGGAGTTTTCCTGCGCTGCGCGCCCTTCCGGGAACAACAAGACCTGCAGGACGAGGAGTTGATGAAACAGGCGGAAGTGGCCCTGCGGAAATACTTCGGCCGCCTCTCCGAGGAAGTGGTGATGGCCAACCTGCGTTGCGTCCAACGGGGCTTCCACGAGGTGAAGGAGCTTCCGCAATCCGTGATGGCCGCGGCAGAGGACGAGGAGCAGCAGCGTTTTACAGGCCACACCGTGGGCGAGTTCATGCACCTGGGGGTGATCACATGCCGCGCGGACCAACCACTCCCCGAAGTGATGGTGAAAATGAGCGAGCAGAAGGTCTCCGCCCTGGTGGTCACCAACGAGAACAAGGAAATGGAGGGCATCATTTCCACCACGGATTTGACCCGCGCCCGGCTCAGCCCCGTGGAGCGGATGGAGTTGCCCGCCCTGTTGCCCCGGCACCTGATGACACGCGACGTGATCGTCACCTGGCCGGGGGAGTCCCTCAAGGAGGCCGTCAACAAGATGCTCTCCCATCAGGTGCACCGGCTTGTGGTGACCGAATCGCCGGAGGACCGCCGCCATCCCGTCGGCATCCTCTCCATGGGGGATCTGTCCAGGATCGCGGGGCGCCTGACCTGAAAGGCCCCGGCAGGCTGAAACCGACAGCAGGGAGGAGTGTCCATGTCCCGCGCAGAAGAGGATCGAACCACCATTTCCCACGTTACTTCCCGCCGCCCGTCGGGGCAGGGGGAGGGGCCGTTGATGAAGGAGGCCCACCAGCCCCTGGAATCCCACGGTCCCCACTGGGCGTTCACCTCCTTTGAGTTGGACCTGGACGAGTACGTGGGCCAGTTCAACGAGCAGGTGATCGGCGCCTATTCCTCGGGCAAGGCGGAGGCTCTCCCCGCTGATTCCGGAATCGCCCGCTCCCTCATTCCGCCGGGTACGGGAGTGTTCCGGGATTTTTCCCATGTTTCCCCGGAATTGCCCCGCCTCATTGCGGAAAATTGCGTGGCCTGCATGGAATGTGTGACCACTTGCCCCGATACGGCCATTCTGGGAAAAGTGGCCGAAGTGGAGGCCGTGGCCGAACAGGAAAAGGCCATCCGAGACGAGGTGGAACGCGCCGTTTTCCGCGCCCATTGGTGCGAGACCAAGAAATTCCACGGCCTGCTGGAGAAAAAGGGGGCGGCCGGCGGATTGTTCGCCATCTTCGTGGACCCCGCCAAATGCAAGGGGTGCGGGGAATGCGTGGAAGTCTGCGGGAGTCACGGCGCCCTGACAATGGAACCCAAGGAGGAGGAACTGCTGGGCCGTTACCGCGCGCTGGCGGAACACATGCGGGCCCTACCGGAAACCCCCGCCCGATTCCTGGAAAAGAAGCTTCCCGTGGATGCCATGCTCAAGGAGGATGCCTGCCTGCTTTACGTGGGTGGGGCCGGATCCTGCGCGGGATGCGGGGAGACTACCGCCATCCGCATGATGCTGGCCGCCACCGGGGAGGCCTATTCCCGGGACGAGATCGGCATCATCGCCGCCACGGGGTGCAACACCGTCTACGGCTCCACCTACCCTTACAATCCCTACCGGGTCACCTGGAGCAATTCCCTCTTCGAAAACGCCCCCACGGTGGCCATGGGTGTGCGCACTCGCTGGGATCAACAGGGGTGGGAGCGCAAGCGGCTGTGGGTGCTGGGGGGGGATGGCGCCATGTACGATATCGGATTCCAGGCCCTGAGCCGGATGCTGGCTTCGGGAATGGACATCAAGGTGCTGGTGCTCGATACCCAGGTCTATTCCAATACCGGCGGGCAGGCGTCCACGGCATCCATGCCTTCCCAGGCCGCTAAAATGTCGCCCCACGGGAGCCTGATTCCCGGCAAGGTTGAGCGGCGCAAGGAGTTGGCCAACATCGCCATGATGCACCCGGACGTCTACGTAGCCCAGACGGCGACGGTGCATATCAACCACTTTTACCAGGCCATCCGGGAGGCCAATTCCTACCCCGGCCCGGCGGTGGTCAACGTGTTCGCCACCTGCCAGCCGGAACACGGCGTGGCGGACGACCTGGCTCAGGCGCAGGCTCGCCGGGCGGTGATGTCCCGCGCATTTCCGATGCTGATTCACGACCCCCGCAAGGGGCCCCGCTTGCGCGACCGCCTCAGCCTGCGGGGCAACCCGGGCCTCAGCGAGGATTGGGCGCCCGACCCGGCCACCAAAGAGCCCTATACCTTCGTGGAATTCGCCCGCAGCGAGGGACGCTTCGCCAAGCAGTTCTCCCGGGACGGGGAGCCCTCCGAAGCCCTGCTGGCGGCGCAGGCCGACCGCTTGGCCAACTGGAACCTGCTGCGGGAAATGGCGGGGCTGGAGTAACCGAATTCAGGGCGAATCCGCTGTAAATCAAGGAAGGGAATTCCCTTCCACACCAACAATAATTTGTGTTAGCGTGATCCTCCCTCCGGCCCTGCAGGGAGGCAGGCCATCCTTCGATTCCGCGCATCCATGCGCACGAGGAATCACGCGGGAGGCTCGCCATGGAATTCATCCCCCTGGGCTTCATCCCAATCCAATATCGGGCCAGTCTGCCTCCATATCAGGCAGAGGTCTTCCTGCATTCACCCCTTGAATTTCTCAAAGGGGCTGCCGATCCCGGAGTTGATAGCCTCGCCGGTTGGGGATTCTGGGACTCCCGGGATTTCACCGTTCAGAAAGGAGATTTCTCATGCAAACCTACGTCGTTTTAATCAATTTCACGCAACAGGGAGTCGCCAACATCAAGGAAGGCCCCGCCCGGCTGGATGCCGCCAGGGAAGCCTACAAGGCCATCGGTGGGGAATTGCAGGCGTTCTATCTCACCATGGGCCGCTTCGACGCCATCAGCATCGGCACGGTGCCGGACGACAAGGCGGGCGCCAGAATGGCCCTGGCCATCGGGGCCCAAGGCAATGTCCGCACCGAATCCCTGCGCGCCTTCCCGGAAGACGAGTACCGCGAAATCGTTGCCGGGCTGCCCTAGTATTTCGGGTCAGAAGCTCACCCAATAGGAACTGATATTATTAATGTTACAAAACAAGAATATAGCTCAATAACTTCTGACCCGAAGTTCTGCCATTAAGCACTATTCCCATGGGGGGCCGTTTCCCCTCCCAACCTCCCCCCTTCCGCACCGGGATATCATCCCGGTGCGGGATGCGGATTCCTGCGCGAATATGGAGGGGAATTTGCAGCACTGGGTTACATCCCGGATTGAATGGCCGCGTGGATTTTCGCCGCGATCTCCTTCATCCGCTCCCCTGATAAATTGAGGGAAGGCCGGGCGATGGGCACTCCCTGGCGGCGCGGGATGATGTGAAAATGCACATGGAATATCACCTGGCCCGCGGGAGCGCCGTTGTTGAGGTCCAGATTGTAATGGGGGGTCCCCATCGCCGCCTGGATGCCCCGCGCCACCACCTGCACCGCGTTCATCAGACGATGGAGGGCCTCGGCCGGCAAATCGTCGAAGGCCGCCACCTCCACCTTGGGCAGCACCAGGGTGTGTCCTTCCGCCTTGGGGTTGATGTCCAGAAAAGCGATGGTGTGCTCGTCCTCATGAACGATTTCCGCGGGAATTTCCCGCTGGATGATTTTAGTAAACGTGGAAGCCATGGAAGGTGCACCTGGATTTTAGGTTGGACCCGCTCTTTCTGATCTCCTAACAGGTTTGCTCTTCTTAGAAAAGCGGCGTGACTGGTTTCGGTCTCCCCAGGCCAGCAGGCGCTTGCCCTGCCGCGGAGAGAGAAGAATCGGATGAATGCGAGCTGAAGTTCCTTCGCCGTAACCGGATTATCAAACGGGGCTGTTTCCTCCCGGCCCTCCCCCTTGCCGTTTTCCCGCCGATGGGGTTTCCTGAAAGCAACGGACCCTATCGTAAAGTCTTCCATGGTTCCCGGTGCCGCCCCGGAAGTTCATTCCTTGATATTCCGGCCGCCGGACTTTCCCATTCGATTCTTCATTGGAGTTGTATTCATGCGCATGACCAACGAATCCCCCACGCCCGCTCCCTCCGATGTCCTGTACAACCGCTGCACGGTTGATCTGGCCACGGGAAGCGCCACGATCGAGGAAGTTCCCTGCGCCAATCTGGAGGACGTGCTGGGCGGATTCGGGCGCTCCTTTCAACTGCTCGCCCAGCGGGATATCGCCCAGGCCTACGTACCGGAAAATCCCCTCATCGTGAATACGGGGCTGCTCACCGGCAGCAACGTGATGACGGGTTTGCGCGCCTATTTTTCCGCCTATAGCCCCCTCAAGGCCTCTGCCCGGGGCCTGCCGGCGGCCATGTGGTCCGCTGGGAGCGGAAAGTTCGGCAGCAAACTGAAGTGGACCGGCATCGATGAGGTCATTTTCGAAGGCCGCTCGCAAGCCCCGGTTTACGCGGTGTTCTCCGAAGGCGAAAACGGCCCCCGCGCCGAGTTGCAGCCGGCGGACGCGCTGGCGGGACTGGACACCCACGAGAAGATCATGCACCTGCGTGACCTGTACCCCGACGCCCACTTCGCCGTGATCGGCACCGCCGGGGAGCGCTACGAGAACGTCTACTATGCCGCGGTGGCCCTGAGCACCGAAACTCAGCTTAAATCCGGGGATGACAAATGCCGCTTCGCCGGCCGGGGCGGCATGGGCAGCATGATGGGATACAAGAACCTTTTCGCCATCGTCGCCCAGAGCACCGACAAGCTCGGCAAGCTGCTGCCGGAGGTGCGCGATCTCAACCGCACTATTTCCACCGGGCCCGGCTCGGCCAAGTTCCGCGAACTGAACAAGGGCGGCACCGGCGGCACCTGGTCCAACTACGAGCCCCTGCACAAGGTGCACGTGATCCCGGAAAACAACTTCCGCCCCAAGGGGGATGAAACCGCCGCCCGGATGTTCCGCCCCGAGATCGAAAAAACCCACGTCATCAAGGCCGAAAGCTGCTTCCGCTGCGGCATCAACTGCCACAAGAACGTCTACGAGAAGGGGGAGGACGGCAAGGCCGGGGCCTTCCTGGCCAAGTTCGATTACGAGCCGGTGAACCTGCTCTCCACCAACCTGGGCATCCAGGGCGGTGACAATACCGCCGACCTGATCCGGCTGGTGGACAACCTGGGGATGGACTCCATCTCCCTGGGCGCCACCATTTCCTATGTTTGCGACTACAACGCCCGCCACCCGGACAAGCCGTTGTTCAACGGCGCCACCTTTGGCCAGCACGCCGCCATCCGGGAACTGATCGACCGTACCGGGCGGGGCGAACTGCCAGAGATTGGGCGGGGCGTGATGCGGCTCTCCAATTCCCTCTCGGAACCGGGGTACGCCATGCAGGTCAAGGGGCTGGAACTGCCGGCCTACGTTCCCGACACCAATCCCGGCTATGCCTGGGCCATCGCGGGCGGGCACATGACCATGGCCACCTTCATGCTGCTGGCGCTCCAGGGAGACACCTCCATGGAGTACTGGGTGGACGCCATCACCCAAAAAGGGCTCTACCAGGTGCGGGACGATCTGCTGGGCTCCTGCAAGTTCGCCGGAATGAACCACCAGATGGCGCTCACCGCGCTCAAGGGGGCCACCGGAATGGAGGTCTCCCAGGAAGACCTGCTGGCCGCCGTGCGGCGCGCCTTCCTGCGCGGGTTGGCCCTGGAGAAAAAGCAGGGCTACAGCGACGCCGACTACACCCTCCCCGCCCAGGTGTTCGAGGATCCCAATCCCAACCTGGACACCCCCAACTTCCTCACCCCGGAGTTTTTTGGGGAATTGAGGGAAAAGGTGTGGGCCGTCTTCCGCCCGGAGATGGAGGCGCTTTCCTCCTGAATCCTCCCAATGGAGCATACGGGCGCGGTATGCCGTGCCCGATCTCCTCAATTTCCTTCTCCCGAACCCCAAGGGCGCGGTATCCCGCGTCCATTTCTCACAACTAATTTTACGGCTGTACATAAATATTGGGGAGCCAACACCAATGAAGGTCCGTGAGGTTGTTCGGTTATTGGAACTAGACGGGTGGATCATGGTATCCATGAAAGGAAGTCACAGACATTTTAAACATGCTGAAAAATCAGGTAAAATTACGGTCGCTGGAAAAAACGGGATTGATGTTCCAAAAGGGACATTACATCAAATCATGAAACAAGCACGGCTCGAGGCCCCTTGATCATGAAATACTTGGTCGTATACGAAAAGGGAGAAACCAGTTTTGGGGCGTATGTCCCTGATTTGCCGGGATGTGTCGCTGTCGGCGAATCACTGGATGAAGTGAAATCATTGATTCGGGAAGCAATTGATATCCACCTGGATGGAATGAAAGAAGATGGGCTTCGCATTCCTGAACCCTCTTCGCATACGGAGTTCGTGGAAGTATCCCCCCCATGACCCTCCGCCTTTCCTTGGCCAATCTGCTGGCGGACCGCATCGGCGGCACGGCCGAGGTGGAAGTGGAGGGCGCCACCATTGGCGAGGCCTTGCAGGATCTTACCCGGCGGTATCCGCCCCTGGAAGCGCTGGTCTGGAAATCCGAGGGGGTCTTCAACGATCAACTGGTGCTGTTCCGCAACGGGGAGGACGTGCGCCGCCTGGAAGGATTGCGCACCCCCCTGAAATCCGCCGACGAATTGATGCTGATCACCGCCGTGGAAGGAGGGTGAGCCAGGAGGTGGCGGATGGATTTTCCTCCCTCCCCCTCTGATCCCGCCCTGTACCCACAATGTTTCGCCCCTGTTCCTGGTGCGGCTTTTGAATTCACGTCAAATAGCCGTTACCATGGCTGCTTCTCCCATCGGAAGGCCGATCCCGGCGCCGTTTGGGAGGGGAAGCGAAACAATCCGGTGGGATCATGGCGCTATCCGGAACAAAAGGAACATGGAACATCGCGGGGGGCCTGCCTGTATTCCTGCCTGCTGCAGACAGCCGCTACCGCTTGGCGTTGCGGTGCAAACAGGCGCAGCCGCGCTCCCTGCGGACCGCGCTGGTGCTTGCAGCCCTGCTGGCTGGATGGGCTTTCGCCCTGCCCGGCGGAGTTTTCCCAACTGAGAACACAGCGAAATCGCGCACCCATTCCGGTCAGCAGGAGTTTACCAGCGCCGAGTTGGAACCCCTCATCGATCACCTGGAACAATTCGGATTCGACCGCGGACGGATCGAAAAAGTGTTTTACGACCAGCGTCTCCGGAAAATGGACCGCGTAATCGCCTTCAACGCCATGAACCCGGATTCCGAACGCATCTATTCCCAGTTCACGACCTCCTACGCCATCCACATCGCGCGGAAGTTCCGGCGCAGGCACTTCACCGAACTCAAGGAAATTGAGCGGGTCTACGGCGTTCCCAACGAGATCGTCACGGCCATCCTGCTGGTGGAAACCCGCTTCGGCGGGGTGAAGCTTCCCTACCGGGTGCTGGAAGTGTTCACCACCCTGGCCGTGGAGGCTCATCCCGAGGCCGTGGAGCGCCATTACCAACTGCTCAAGGTGCGGCACCCGGAAATCGAGAAGGAATGGCTGGCTGGGCGGCTGATGAAAAAAGCCGACTTCGCCCTCACGGAACTGGTGGCGGTGCTCTCCATGTACCAGGAGAATCCGGATCGGCTCTACCACCTGCGGGGTTCCTACGCCGGTGCGATGGGGATTCCACAATTTCTACCCTCCAGCTATTTGAGCTGGGCCGTGGACGGCAACGGCGATGAACGGGTGGACCTCGACAATCTCTCCGATGCCATGGCCAGCGTGGGGAATTATCTGCGCTCCCATGGCTGGACGCCGGAGGCTTCCTTGCGTGAAAAGTGGCGCGCCGTGTGGGAATACAACCACTCGGATAATTACGTCCGCACCATGTTCGAAATCGCCTTCCGCCTGTC
Organism: uncultured Pseudomonadota bacterium; assembly: GCA_964583525.1. GTDB lineage: Bacteria > SAR324 > SAR324 > SAR324 > JACQKK01 > CAZOXD01. Next base: position 50,253 of record CAZOXD010000001.1, on the reverse strand, counting down.
CACTCCCCGCAAGCGGAAAAGACGCCGCGTCGCCATGGTTGTGGAATCCACCGCCGTGGAATCCGCATCCGTTGAGTCCACGACCGTTGAAACCATGGCCGTTGAATCCACCCTGGTGCCGGTTTCCACCACGAATAGCATCACCGGCTTTCCTCCCGATCCATAGAGGACGGAACCGGAAAGAACGCCCGGGCATTTCCACAGAAAATTCCATAGAAAATTCCGCTGATTTTTCCGTTCCTTGCTGGTAAATTAATCCCTTTCCACCTGCGGAGCGCCGCATTCCCCGTCCATCATTTCAGGCGGGAACGCACCTGCGGGGGTTGGAACGGCGGGCCGGCAATGGCGGATCAATCCCCGCAATGGACTCGTTTTCAATGCTGTGTTCATCCCTGGTACCATGACCCATGTCCAACTCGATTCCATTCGATCAGGCGGGCCGGATTCCCATGCCCGCCGACAACGTGGCCATCGCCACCCGCAGGCTGGAGGCCGGCACGCGCATCTCCCTCGATCCCACTATGGGTGAGGAGGGCGCGGGGGGTGAAATCACGCTTTCCCATACCGTGATGGAAGGACATCGATTCGTCCACGCACCCATCCCGGCGGAGGCGCCCCTGCTGTCCTGGGGGCTCCCCTTCGGGTATTCCCTGCGGGCGCTGGAGCCTGGGGAATACGTGTGCAACGAGAAAATCCTCGCCTCCCTCAAGCATCGTACCCTCGACTTCGAACTACCCGCCGAGCCGAATTTCCGGGACAACCTGCGCGTCTATGAATTGGATGCCGCCGGGTTCCGTGCCGGACGCCAGGTGGAGCGCCACGCCCAGCCGCGCACCTTCCAGGGATTTCGCCGCGGTGGCGAACGGGGGGTGGGCACCCGCAACTTCATCCTGGTGCTGGGCACCACCTCCCTCGGTTCCGGGTTTGCCCGGGCGTTGGCGGCGCGCTTCGAAGGCCGCCTGGGGGCCTATCCCAACGTGGATGGCGTGGTGGCGGTAACCCATACCGAGGGCGGAGGGGAGGCCCCGCCCAACAACCTGGACTTCCTCCTGCGCACCCTGTCCGGGTTCATGGTGCATCCCAATACCGGGGCCGTGCTGGCTGTGGACCCTGCACAGTATGGTGATGCACATCCAGCCGATTCGGAAAAAGGCGCAGGGCGCCCCGTGCGGGCGGGGAACGGGATGTTGCGCCAATTCATGACGGAACACGGGTATCCCCTCCAGGACGTGACCCACAGCTTCTGCGATATACAAGGGGAGTTCGCGTCCGAGTTGGTCCGGGCGGAGGAAACGATCGACCTCTGGCTGCCCGTGGTCAACGAATTCGTGCGAACGGAGGAGCCGGTTTCGCACCTGAAGCTGGCCTTGCAATGTGGAGGGTCGGACGCCTTCTCCGGCATTTCGGGAAATCCCCTGGCCGGGTGGGTCGCCAAGGAGGTGATTCGCAATGGCGGCGCGGCGAATCTGGCCGAGACCGACGAGTTGATCGGGGCGGAACCCTACGTGCTGGAAAACGTGCGCGACCTGGACACGGCCCGCGCCTTCCTCGCCAAGATCGAGACCTTCAAGGAGCGGGCGCGCTGGCATGGCCATTCGGCCGAGGGCAATCCATCCGGCGGCAACCAGTACCGCGGCCTTTACAACATCGTCCTGAAATCCATCGGCGCGGCCCGCAAGAAGGATCCCGAGGTGCGCCTGGACCACGTGATCGACTACGCCGCTCCCATGCAGGAGCCGGGGTATTACTTCATGGATTCCCCGGGCAACGACCTGGAAAGCATCGCCGGGCAGGTGGCCAGCGGTTCCAACGTGATCCTGTTCGTCACGGGCAATGGTTCCATCACCAACTTTCCCTTCGTTCCCACTTTGAAATTCGTTACCACCACCGGGCGCTGGGAGATGATGGCCAACGAAATGGACGTGAACGCGGGCCGTTTTCAGGACGGCGTGCCCATGGAGGAGTTGGGCCGGGAAACCTTTGAACTCACCTTGGAAATCGCCTCGGGAAGAGCCAGCCTGGGCGAGCAGGCCGGGCATTCCCAGGTATCCATCTGGCGGGATTGGCGCCAGACGGGCGAAGGCGATAGTGAAAGCAACCTGCGGGCCATCCGGGACGCCCCCCAGCCTTCAGGAAATCCTTTGCCGGTTCATCCCGTTTCCGGGCAATCGGACGGGAATGGCGGTGCAGCCCGTGTGTCCGCCTACCGGACGGACAAGGGCCACGCCAGCGATCAGGTGGGGTTGATCGTTCCCACCAGCCTCTGTTCGGCGCAGGTGGCGCGGATGATCGCCGACAAGCTCAACGCGGAGAAAACCGCCCGGGCTTCCGTCTCCCGGTACGTGGCCCTGGTGCACACGGAGGGGTGCGGGGCCGCTCCGGGATATTCCACCCAATTGTTCCTGCGCACTCTCCTCGGTCATCTGGATCATCCCATGGTGAAGCGGGGCCTGTTGCTGGAGCATGGCTGCGAGCAAACCCACAACGACGCCATGCGGCTCTACCTGGAGGGAGAGGGCCTCGACACGGACCGGCTGGGCTGGGCCAGCGTCCAGATGGATGGGGGCATCGATAACGTGATCGCCCTCGCCGAGCGCTGGTTCACCACGGCGTTGGAAGGCGAGCCCCTGCCCCCCGCGGAAGAAGTGGATGCGGGCGCCCTGCGGCTGGGCCTCACCGCTACCGGAACCGCTGGAATCACTGGAAACACTACAGGACCCGGCAAGACGGCGGCCCGGGCCATGGCCCTCCTGGCGGCTTCGGTGGTGGAAGCCGGTGGCCTGGTGGTGGTGCCGGAAAATGCGGCGCTGTTGCAATCCACCGCCTTCACCCAGGCGCTGCTGCGGGGAGAGGCCTTTCCCACCCTGGCCTACGGGCAAAAGGCCGGCCGGAATGGGTTCCACATCATGGAAGCCCCCACCCAAAATGCCGTGGAGACTTTCACCGGGCTGGCAGCCACTGGCGTGGAAGTGATGGTGGCCCATGTAAAAGGGGCGCCCCTCCAGTCCCACCCCATGGTGCCCCTGGTGCAATTCAGCACCCACCCGGACACCGTGCAGCGGCAGGGCGGGAACCTGGACCTTTCACCCGGGGAAGAACCCCTCGGCCCCGAGGCCCTGTCCTCCCGGTTGATGGAGCGGGTTTGCCAGGTGGCTTCCCGGAAATACGTCCCCAAGCTGTTTGGGCAGGGAAATACCGACTTCCAGTTGACCCGCGGGTTGCTGGGCCTTTCGCTCTGATGGGAGGCGCCGGGGCTGTCCGGCCTCCCGGAGTACGGCGGCAGAGAGATTCCCGCCGCCAAAATTGGATTTGGAATAGGATCGCGATGATGAACCCTGCTGAAAGGTACCGAGGCCTGGCTATCCTCATGGCGGGGATGCTTTTGTTGGTCCTCCCCCTTCTTTCCCTGGTCCCATCGGCTGCTCTTTCCCAGCAGAAAGACCGCCGGGAACTGATCGCCGTGCTGGAACTGGAAGGCGTAGACGCCAAGAAGGCGGAAGTGACCGCACTCACCGAGCGCCTGCGGGAAATGCTGCTGAAAACCGGCCGCTACAAAATGGTGGACCGCAGCCAACTGAACCGCATCCTCGACGAACAGGCCCTGCAACAGGTGAGCTGCACCGGCAAGGATTGCGTGGTGGAGGTGGGGCGCATCCTGGGGGTGCAGAAGATCGTCACCGGCAAGGCCGTCAAGCTCGACGAGAACATGTGGCTGATTTCCATCATGATGGTCGATGTGGAAACCGCCGAGACCCTGGCTCTGGAATCCATTCGCCACCGGGGCGACGTATTCACATTGATTGAGGGAGGCATTCCGGGAATCGCCCTCAAGCTGGCCGCGCACGGGCTGCAGGGAGGAGCCCCCACCCAGACCGAAGCCCAGCCCGGCGCGCAGGGACGGGCCGGGGCTGTTCAGCCTCCCGGCATAGTGCCCGGCACGGCGCCCGGCACGGTGGCCAGACTGGCGCTCTTCCCTTCCCTCCTCCAGGGGCGGTTCGCCGGCCGGCTGAAAGCCAGTTACCCCAAAGTTGTCAAGGGACTTTCGAATTGGATCGCGAAAAATCCGCATCAGATCACCCTGGAATATTCCTACTATGCGATCGATTCCAATCCATCCCCCCACGATCAATTCCGCAAACTGGCCCTCTACGCCGAGGCGGAAGAAAAATCATGGAGCGGGACGTTCTCCAAGTCCCCCAACGACCGTTTCATCTTCCAATCAGGCAAGAAATTGGGCGTGGATCTGGTGCTTCTGCACAAATCGGAAAACAAGGGCGGTGGACGGCGGAAGTTCGAAATTTATCTCTACGATATCGGGAAAATAAAGGTCTATCGGCGCGCCGGGGGCTGGGGAAAAGGGAAATGGACCAAAAATCTGGCCAAGGCCCTGAAATCCATGTTCAAGGAATACCGCAGGGAATACCGGCAGGGCGGGTAAGGTTGGTGAGGACCAAGCCGGAAACGCAACCGCCCGAGGACTCGGGCAAGCGCGGACAGGAATAACGTCCACAATCCGCCAGGCAGCAATCCTGCCGGCAGAGAGCCTGGATAGGCAGGGAGCAATCCAGCAGGCAAGGCAAAAAATTACGGTGCTACTTTCCTTGTGCTAATTTCCTTCGGCTTCCAGGAAGGCCTCCCGCACATCCGGGAGGATATCGGAGCGAATCACCGCGTAGTCCGCCTTTCTCATCAAAGACAGAGCCGCGAAATCCCGTACGCCCTGGACTCCGGAGGATAAATTGCTCAGGCCGGCGGATTTATTGAGGCGCTTGGCTTCCTCCAGCCCGGTTTCCACCAGGGAAAGCACCGCCGGGTGTTTCTCGTTGAAGTAGGGCCCCATGAGGACGCTGGCCGGATCGATCCCTTGCGCCAGCCGGGCGATATCTCCCACGTTGAACAGGAAGCCGTCCACGGAATCGGCGAATTGATCCAGGGTCAGCAATTGGGCCGGGGTGCGGCAGAGCAGGTGCACCTCCAGGTTGCCGTTGCCCCGTTCCAGGCCGGCGGATGAAAGCGCGTCCATGATATCGTTCACTTCCTGGGAAGTCTGGCAGGCGGGCAGAATCAGCGACAGGTTGTCCAATCCCATCTCGTTGCGAACCCGGGCCAGGGCCTGCAACTCCAGGGCGAAGGCCTCGTCATAATCGAAGTCCGTGTACCGGCCGGCTCCCCGGGTGCCCAGCATGGGATTGTCGTCGTTATGGGGGTGAAGCGAGCCGCCGATCAATTTGCGCATTTCCGCGGTGGTGGCGTCGGAGAGCAGGGCCCGCACCGGTTTGGGGTGCACAGCGGCGGCGATTCTGCCCACGCTTTGGGCCAGCTTGGAGACAAAGTATTCCTTCTTGTCGGGATAACCGGCGCTCACCGCGTCGATGCGTTCGGAGTCCTCGTCCGGGTATTCCAGGCAGGCTTGGGGGTGCACCTTCACCTCGTCGCGGATTACCTCGTCGATGCGCAGCAGCCCCACTCCCGCGTTGGGATAGCGGACGTCGGGGAAAGCCCGATCCGGATCGCTGAGATGAAAGAACAGGGGCAGGGAGGGCATCACCAATTCATCCAGGCGAAATTCCTGCTCGTTATAGGGCAGGATGCCCTTGTAGATGACGCCCTTGGCCCCGCCGGCGCAGGAGACGGTGATTTCTTCGCCGTTGGGGATGTTCTTCGAGCCGTCGCCTGTGCCCACCACGCAGGGGATGCCCATCTCCCGGGAGATGATGGCGGCATGGCAGGTGCGCCCACCTATGTCGGTGACGATGGCGCTGGCGATCTTCATGATGGGCACCCAGTCCGGGTCGGTTATTTCCGTGACCAGCACCATGCCCGCCTTGAAGTCCTTGATGTTCTCCGCCGATTTGATCACGGCGGCCTGGCCGGTGCCGATCATCTCGCCCACGGCCATGCCCTCCGCCAGTACGGGGCCCGTCTTTTCCAGCACGGTGCGCTTGATCACGCCCGTATCGCGGCGGGAGACCACCGTTTCCGGGCGGGCCTGGACGATGAACAAGTCGCCGGTCTGCCCGTCCTTGGCCCATTCCATGTCCATTGGCTTGTAGTACCCCGCCTCCTCGGAGTAGTGGTCCTCGATGATCGCCGCCCACTGGGCCAGTTTGAGCACTTCTTCCTCATTGAGGGAGAATTTCTCCTGCTCCTCCACGGGGACGGGGACGTTCTCCGTGCCTTTCCCGTGTGTGCCGGACTCGGTGTAGATCATTTTCTGATTCTTATCGTCCAGGTGGGCGTAAATGATGGATTTCTTGCCTACCTTCAGGGTGGGCTTGTGGACGTACCACTCGTCCGGATTGATGTTCCCCCCCACCACGTTTTCCCCCAGACCGTAGCCGGAGGTAATAAATACCACATCCCTGAATCCGCTCTCGGTGTCGATGGAGAACATCACGCCCGCGGCGGCCAAGTCGCTGCGCACCATTTTCTGCACGGCGATGGAAAGGGATACGGAGAAATGGTCGAAGGCGTTAACCTCACGGTAATAGATGGCCCGATCGGTAAAGAGGGAGGCGAAGCAGGCCCGGCACGATTCCAGCAGCATCTCATGGCCGCGCACGTTGAGGTAGGTATCCTGCTGACCGGCGAAGGAAGCATCGGGCAGATCCTCGGCGGTGGCGCTGGAACGCACCGCGGTATCCACTTCCATTCCATAGCGCTTGGAAAGCTCGTCGTAGGCCGCGGTAATCTCCCCCTGCAAATCTGCGGGGAGGGTCGTGCCGTTGATTAGATCCCGGATTTCCTTCCCCCGGGATTCGAGATCGGAGGTGTTTTGCACCTCCAATCCTTTCAGGATGGATGCGATCTGCGACTTTACCCCGCTGGATTCCACGTAATAATCATAGGCATATGCCGAAACGGCATAACCGTCGGGAATGCGTACGCCCTTGCCGGTCAGGTTGGCGAACATCTCGCCCAGGGAGGCATTCTTCCCTCCCACGGCGGGAACGTCTCCGATTCCAAGCTCGGAAAACCAGTAGATATATCGTTTGTCGTCCGTTTTGGCCATGTCAACACCTATTCAATTCACAGGATTCCGCACTGATTTCCCTCGGTTTTCCTGCAGGGCTCTTCCCTTCGGGGGCCGTGGGAACCGGAGGATCAGGAAATGGCGCCCTCGGCCGCCAGTTTGCTGATGGCGGCTTCCATCTCGTCCACGTCTTCCACATAGGGGATGTTGAAGGCGTCGCAAATTTTCTTGTGCACCTTCCACAACTGAGAGTGTACCGAGGAATCCGCAGTGGACACGAGAATATCCTCGTTTTTGGTGGATTCGTATTCCCCCAGTCCGGCGATGATGTTCGTGAAATGCTCCTTGAACTCCTCTTCGGCGATGCCTTCCAGGTTCTTCGCCGTTTTCGCCGCCATTTTCAAATAATTCGTGGCGGAATCGTGATCCTTATTTTGCAGGTCGGTAATGCCCTGCTTGATGCACTTGTTCAAACGGTTGAACATTTTCAGGTTTCGCACCGTCTTTAATGTATCCGTCATTTGCAAACTCCGATTACGTCAAAATTAAGGTCCCGTTCCCGGGCCGTAGATTTTGAGCCATCGGAACGCGGATAAATCGTATTCCGGAGGGCTCATATTCAGGTGGGAATCTATGTATCACCGATGATGCCCCATTGAAACCCCCTCCCTCCCCTTGGGAAGGGAAATCATCGGAAAGAATGAATATGCCGCGAAATTTCAGGGATTGAAAGCCGTTCCTGAAGCAGGAAGTGACTCTATTTGCGGTAGTAACTCAAATTGCATAGGTCATCCTGAACGCACTGAAGGATCTTCCGCGCCGATCCTCCAGGTGCTTCACTCCGCTCAGCATGACATCGGATGTATTTCCCGGGAGAAACCCAATCTGAGACACTACCCTGAAATATACGCTCCTTGCCCAGGACCAGGACCTTATGATTTGCCCAGGCGACCCTTTATTTCCTGCGGCCAACCCGTCCGGCCGCCTGCCGGCCCGCAAATTGGATCCCCCAGGGCAACCACATTCTCAATATTTTTCATGGATTCATCGTATCCGGAAAAAATAATAGTGGCGTAGGCGCCCCTTTCCGCGGGAGGGTGGACGCCATGTTTTCAGGTGGCCCGCCTCCCCGGAAAAGCTTCTTGATAAAGCTGTTGACCGGAGAACTTTTCTGTGAATGCGT
>CAZOXD010000001.1:37617-41997 GCA_964583525.1 uncultured Pseudomonadota bacterium | reverse complement strand
CCCGGAAAAGCTTCTTGATAAAGCTGTTGACCGGAGAACTTTTCTGTGAATGCGTTTGACCTAGTGGATTCTCATCATTGACCATCCCGGGTCTTTGTGCGAAATACCGTGAGGAATATCTGGATTCATGCCCATGGATTGAATGTTGGCGATTGAGGGAATTTGAGGGCAATTGCCATCGCCACCCCCATGAAATATCCATGGAGGCATTTCAATTCTTTGATCCGCTACTTTATGCAGGCAATCGCCTTATGACCGAAGATCTTGCTGAAAAGTTGACCAAGGATGTGGAACCGTTCTCCGTGAGCGTTTCGGGAGGCGCCTTTCATATCAGTCAAGTGATGGTTGATGAAGGCCAGCCCCCCGATGAAGTAGTCTCCCTGATCAAGGGGACGGAGGAAGACCGCTGGTTCGTGATGGTTTCGGAAAATCCGGACGTGGATACCGATTCTCTTGCCATGATTGACGATCTATTGGAATTCCAGGTACTGGCGCGCGGATATCTCGAGCAGGATTGAATTCCCCCTTAAACCCGCTTTCACGTCTTTTCCCTGAGAATGACCCGGTATTGTGCTGGGATTTGCCTTGCGGTCGCCCAGTCAGCCGGTCAGTTGGTTTCTGTGCTCACGCATCCCGATTCGGGTTCAATCGGAGGTGGTTCTTTCCCTACGATCCGGGTTAGCATGATTCCACGGACCCATCACGGACGATGAGTTTGCAGGAATCCGAACCAGTGTCGGCGCATCCCATGGCTTCGGCCGGTGGACCGCCGGCCGCACCCGCGCATACCCTCCATGACCCTGACGGACCGGGACTATATCGCCGTGATCGATTTCGGCGGTCAGTATGCCCACCTGATCGCCAAGCGCATCCGTCACCTGGGCGTTTTGACCCGCGTGTTCTCCCCTCTCGCCACCGCCCAGGAACTGGCTGGCGCGAAAGGGGTCATCCTCTCCGGCGGCCCGCAATCGGTGTATGGCGAGGAGGCGATTCCCTTCAACGAGGAGATTCTCGCCACCGGGGCGCCCCTGCTGGGGCTGTGCTACGGCCACCAACTGCTGGCCCATCACCTGGGGGGCAAGGTGCGCCACCGGAACCGGGGGGAATACGGCCGCACCACCTTTCGCCTCGCTATCGGCTCCGGCGGCTCCAGCGGCTCCGCATCCCCTGCCGCCCGGCATCCCCTGACGGAAGGCATGGACCCGGTATCGGAGGTGTGGATGAGCCACGGCGATACCGTGTTGGAAGCTCCCCCGGGCTTCGATGTGCTGGGGGAGACGGAATTGTGCCCGGTGGCGGTGATGTCTCACCGCGAGCGGCCGGTCTACGGAATCCAGTTTCATCCCGAGGTGAACGATACCCGCCAGGGGAATCTGCTGCTGGCAAATTTCACCGCCCTCACCGGCGCCCGCAAAACCTGGAACATGGAAGCCTTCGTCCATGAGGCCGTCGAGGAATGCCGCCTTCAGGTAGGGGAGCGCAACGTTCTGATGTTCCTCAGCGGCGGTGTGGATTCCACGGTGGCCTTCGCCCTGCTCACCCGGGCCCTGGGGACGGGGCGGGTGCGGGGACTGCTGGTCGACAACGGCTTCCTCCGCTCCGGCGAGGCCGGGGGAATTCTGGAGCGCTACACAAAGCTGGGCTGGGATAACGTCTCGTTCCTGGACGCCCAGGATACCTTCCTGGCCGCCGTGGCGGATCTCACAGATCCCCAGGAGAAACGCATTGCCGTGGGCGAAACCTTCCTCCACGTCCGGGACGACTGGCTGGCCGGGCAGCAGTTGGATCCCAGCCAGTGGCTGCTGGGCCAGGGCACGCTCTATCCGGACATCATCGAGTCCGGCGGCTCCGATCATGCCGAGGTAATCAAGTTCCACCACAACCGGGTGGAACGCATCGACGAACTGCTGCAAGCCGGCCATGTGGTGGAACCCCTCAAGGATCTCTACAAGGACGAGGTGCGTGCATTGGGCGAGGCGCTGGGCCTGCCCGGGGAGATCGTCTGGCGGCAGCCCTTCCCAGGCCCGGGGCTGTCCATCAACGTGCTCTGCGCCAGCGGGGAGGAACGGTTTCCCGAAGCCGGGTCCATCGCGGGGGACCTGGATGCGTTGCTGGCGGAAACCCTCTACACCGGGGCGGTGCTGCCGGTGCGCTCGGTGGGGGTGCAGGGAGACAGCCGCACCTACACGCCGCCCGTGGCCATCGTGGGACCGCGGGATTGGGCATTGCTGGAGGATACCTCCACCCGCATCACCAACCACCTGCTGCCCGTGAACCGGGTGGTGACCCTGCTGGCCCCGGAGACCCTGCCGGACTTGCGGCTCCGTCCCGCCTATTGCACCCGGGAGCGGCTGGACCTGCTGCGCGAGGCCGATCACCTGGTCACCTTAGCCCTGGGTGAAGCGGGTTTGATGCGGGACATCTTCCAACTGCTGGTGATCCTGCTGCCGCTGTCCACCGCCACCGCCCCCGACACCGCCACCGCCACTGGCGGCGGTGCTGGGGGGGAAGGCGATTGCCTGGTGCTGCGCCCGGTGATTTCCGAGGACGTGATGACCGCCCGCTTCGCGCCCCTGCCCTGGGAGTTGCTGGAGCCCTTGTGCGAAAAGCTGATGGCCCTGCCCGGCATCTGCGCCGTCTTCCACGACATCACCCACAAGCCCCCGGCCACTTTCGGATGGGAATAGGGACGTCTCGCCTGCAAATCTTTACAACCGTTTCGATTGGGAAAATCCGCCATGGCCGCGTTAAAAGGTTGCCAAGTCGTAGCGAAGGCCCTCAGGGCCCAGGGAATCTCCGAAGTATTCGGGGTGATCGGAATTCCCGTGGTGGAACTGTGCTTCCGCATCCAGGAGGAGGACATCGCCTATTATGGAATGCGCCACGAGCAGGCGGCGGGGTTCGCCGCCCAGGGGCTGGGCTACCTGCGGCGGCGCGTCTCCTGCGCCCTGACGGTCTCCGGGCCGGGCCTGACCAATATCATCACCGCCATGGGCAACGCCCAGGCCAACGGCTGGCCCCTGCTGGTGCTGGGCGGATCGTCCGATCTGCGCCACGCGGCCCGGGGGGCTTTCCAGGAAGCGCCCCAGGTGCCGGCCGCCTCCCCCTGGTGCAAGTGGGCCGGGCAGGCCACGGGCGTGGAGGAGATACCCCGCCTGGTGGAGCACGCCGTGCGCCAGGCTACCTACGGCCGCCCGGGGGCGGTGTACCTGGACCTCCCCGCGGATATCCTCGATGCGGAGGTGGAGGAAGAAACCCTGTCCTACCCGCCCGCCGTTGCTTCCCCGCCCAGACCCCAGGCCGATCCCGCGCTGGTGTCGGAGGCCCTGGAAACCCTGCGCTCGGCGCAGCGGCCCCTGGCCATCGTGGGCAAGGGCGCGGTGTGGGCCGATGCCGCGGACGAGATCCGGCGCCTGATCGACGGCACGGGGATGCCCTTCCTGCCCTCTCCCATGGGCAAGGGGGTGGTGCCGGACTCCCACCCGGCCAGCGTCGCCGCGGCCCGCTCGTATGCGCTGCAGAATGCGGATGCGATCCTGCTGCTGGGCACCCGCCTCAACTGGATCATGCACTTCGGCGCTCCCCCCCGCTTCGCTGAAGGGGTGAAGGCCATCCAGATCGACCTGGCACCGGAGGAACTGGGGGTCAACGTTCCGGCGGGGGTGGCCATTGCCGCCGATCTCAAGGCCGCCGCCGGGCAGATGGTGGCCGCCCTGGAAGAAAACCCCTGGCAGTGCGACCCAAAAGGGGAATGGTGGAGTGGACTGCGCGAGAAGGTGGCGGCCAAGAAGGCGGAACTGGCGCCCGGGCTGGAATCCGGCAAGGCGCCCATGGGCTACTACCGGCCCCTGGCGGAAATCCAGCGGGCCCTGCCCTCCGATGCCCTGGTGGTCTGCGAGGGCTACAACACCATGGACATTTCCCGCAGCGTGATCGACCACGACCTGCCCGGCAGGCGGCTGGACGCCGGCACCTGGGGCACCATGGGCGTGGGGTGCGGCTTCGCCATCGCCGCGGCCCTGGCGGAGCCGGGAAAACGGGTGGTGGCCGTGCTGGGGGACGGCGCCTTCGGCTTCGATCCCATGGAGGTGGAAGTGGCCGTGCGCTACAAGCTGCCCATCACCTGGATCGTGTTCGTCAACAGCGGCATAATTATAGGCGTGCCGGAACTGCCCGCCGAAGGACAAATCTCCCCCTTCGCTCTCACGCCCGGTGCGAGGCACGACAAGATCATGGAAGCCTTCGGGGGCCAGGGCTTCCATTGCGAATCCCCGGACGATCTGGCCAAGGCGCTCAAGAAGGCCTTCTCCGGCAAGGCCCCCAACCTGATCAACGTGGCGATTCACCCTTCCGCCAGCCGGGCCCCCCAATCCTTCGGGT
>CAZOXD010000001.1:28100-37517 GCA_964583525.1 uncultured Pseudomonadota bacterium | reverse complement strand
CCCTGGGGACCCGCCATACATCCTTGTGATGACGATTTGGATGTTCCACGTGGGGGGATCGAACCTACCGGGGCCACCATGGAATTCGACCCTTGCCAGGATTGTTTCCCATAATCTCCATCAACAGACCCCGATCCACCAGGACCACACAAAAGGGGAAGGCCTCCCTTGCAGTTATTTAAACAACGGCTTGAAAAATGGAAATTAATGGCATAGAGGGTAATGCTGGTAATGAAATGGGGAGAGAGGCAATCTTTTGGCGCCTTTTTGAGGATTTTTCAATCCTTGGCTCAATTAAAAGGAGACAACAATGTTCATTTCAATATCAAACTATAGCATCAAGCCGGAAACATACGATGAAATGGTGGAATTCACCCAATCGGTTGTGCCGGAGTTGTCAAAAATTCCAGGCTGCAAACAAATGATCATTGTGCGAACGGGGGAGGATTCCGCTACCTCCATTGCAGCCTACAATTCGAAGGAGGAGGCCGAGGCGGCAACACCGCAAATCCAGCAGATTTTTTCCAGAATGGCGGAATTTCTTTCCGCTCCACCGGTCCGTACTATTCACGAGGCGGTTTTTTACGAGCAGTTTTAAAGCGGCCTTTCGAAAACTGTCCAAATGGGGCGGAATCACCCCAGCGCTTCCCTGAGCACCGCTCCCATTTCCGCGATGTAGCCTTGGGTGCGCTCCAGGATGGTCATGCTCATAAATCCGTGAATCATCCCCGGGCATTCGGTGACCCGCACCGGCACGCCCGCGGCTTCCAGCGCCTTGGCATAGGCCCGCCCCTCGTCGGCGAGAACGTCGATCTCGGCGATCACCACGTGCGCCGGAGGCAGGCCGGCCAGGCTCTCCGCCTTGAGGGGGCAAACCCGGGGCGATGCGGCTTCCTCGGGGCGGGTGAGGTAGTGCGCCCAGAACCACTGCGTGTCCTTCAGGGTCAACAGCCCGCTCTCGCCGTGGGCCTTCATGGATTCCGTCCCCAGATCGTGGGTGGTTGCCGGGTAGATCAGCAATTGGTGGGCGATGGGCGGCTCCCCATTTTCGGTGGCTCCGCTGGTCTGCGCCGCCATCTGGGAAACGACGGCGGCCAGGTTGCCCCCTGCGCTGTCGCCACCCACGGCCAAGCGCGCGGAATCTCCGCCCAGGGAGGGGGCATGCGCGGCGATCCACTCCAGGGCCGCCCAGGCGTCGTCCAGCCCGGCCGGGAATTTGTGCTCCGGCGCCAGCCGATAGTCCACCGAGATCACCAGGCATCCCGATTCCCTGGCCAGTCCGCGGCAGAGAGCATCGTAGGAATCCAGGCTGCCCACCACCCAGCCTCCGCCGTGGAAGTACACCAGCACAGGGAGAGAGCCGCCGCTGGAGGAAGCATAAAGCCGCAGGGCGATCTCCCCCGCCGGACCGGGCATGCTCAGGTTCTCCACCCGGGGCAGGTCCACCGGATCGCCCCCAAAGATTTCCCGCGATTTTTCCACCCTCAGCCGCGCCTCTTCCGGTGATAATTCGTGGAATGGAGGGACGTTCCGGGAAGCGATGAAGTCGAGGATTTCCTGAATTTTCGCATCGATGGGCATGGAGGCGATGTCTCCGATAATGGGTGCGGTTCTTGCCATGGCAGCGTGAGCGGCAGCAGTCCTTCGCGGCTTTGCGCGAGCAGTTGCAGTTCCCCAGCGCCCGCCCACGAGTCCATGCACACATCCATCAATCCGCGTTACCAAGGAGAGCCCGTAAGCGCTCGTCTCGCCTGTCCTGAGCTTGTCGATGGGATGTACGCCTGTTGGATTTTCAGACACAGCCTAACCGGCGCGCCGGTCACGAAGCCGGCTGGAGGGCCTCCATATCTTCCGAGGCGCTTTCCCATTCCGCCATGGCCGCGCTCAGTTGCCGCTGAAGCTCGTCTTTCTTCCCCTGCTCCTTTTTCACCTGTTCCCAGGGCGTCTGGTCGAAATACCCCTCTCCCGCGAAGCGGCGGTCCAGGCCGGCCATTTCCTCTTCCAGCCGCACGATTTCCCGCTCCCATCCCGCCACCCGTTTTTGCAGGCGGGAGAGACTGCGTTTGCGTTCCTTACGGTCGTGGAATTCCAGATTCGCATCGCCGCCTCTGGAACCCGGTTTGCCGGTATTTTCCCGCGTTTGGCCGGACTTCTTCCGTTCGGCTTTGACCGCCTTGAGTTTTGTTCGTTCGCCGCCGGAGAAGAAGTCCTGTCCCTGCCGCGCCAGATAGTCCTCGTAGTTTCCATGGATGTCCTCCACGCCCTGGGGGGAGAGCACCAGCACCCGTTTGCCCACGGAGGAGACGAAGTGCCGGTCGTGGCTGACGAAGATCAGGGATCCCTCGTAGTCCCGCAGGGCATCCATCAGGGCCTCGCGTCCCTCCAGGTCCAGATGGTTGGTGGGTTCGTCCAGCACAAGCAGGTTGTCACGCTTCACCATCAACCCGGACAGCAGCAGCCGCGCCGATTCCCCGCCGCTGAGGTCGGGGAGGGATTTCTCCACGTCGTCGCCGGAGAAGAGTGCCTTGCCGAGGATGCCGCGGATGGTGCCCACGGTCTCCCCCGGAGCCATGGATTGGAGCCATTCATAGACGCTGGCCTTGCCGCTCAGCAGTTCGCGGTGATCCTGGGCGAAGTACCCGATGTGTGCCTCGTAGCCGGGAAGCGCAGCCCCGGCGTCGGCCTCCATTTGTCCGGCGATGATCTTGAGCAGGGTGGATTTCCCGATGCCGTTGGGGCCCACTACCGCCAGCTTTTCCCCCCGCTGGAGGGAGAAGGACACCTTGTCGAGCACCGTATGATCACCATAGCGTTTGGTGACGCTTTCCACGGCCAGCACTTCGCGTCCCGATGGGCGGTTCTGGGAGAAGACGAAGGCGGGATGGCGGCGCGAACTGCGCTTGATCTCCGGCATCTCCATCCGCTCCACCTGCTTTTTGCGGGATTGGGCTTGCCGTGCCTTGGTGGCCTTGGCCTTGAAGCGGTCGATGAACTTTTGCATCTCCGCGATTTTTTCCTCGGCCCGGGCGATCTCGGTATCCTTTTGCCGCACGGCCAGTTCCTTGGCCGCCAGGAAGGCATCGTAATTGCCGGGGTAGAGCTGCATTTCCCCATAATCCAGGTCCGCGATTTGGGAGCAGATGGCGTTGAGGAAGTGGCGGTCGTGGGAGACCACCACGAAGATTCCGGCGAAGGCGCGCAGATAACTTTCCAGCCAGCGGATGGAGTCGATGTCGAGATGATTGGTGGGCTCGTCCAGCAGCAGCAGGTCCGGCTCGGCAAAGAGGGTGCGGGCCAGCAGAACGCGCAACCGGTATCCACCGGACAGTTCGTCCATGGGGCGGTTGTGCTTTTCGGCCGCCAGTCCCAGGCCTTCCAGCAGGGCTCCTGCCCGCGCCTCGGCATCGTACCCGCCGGCATCGGCGATGGCCGCCTCCAACTCCGCCAGGCGGCTTCCTATAGCCACCGAAGCTTCCGAAGCCTCGTCCGGTCCGGCGCTGGAATCCAGCGAGTCCAGCAGACGTTGTTTCTCCTCCAGGGCCGCGCCCAGGCGGGGATTTCCGGAAATCACCACCTGCAAGGGGAAATCCCCATCGTATTGAAAATGATCCTGCCCCAGAGTGCCCAGGGCCAAACCATTGGGCCGGGCGATGATTCCGTTCTCGGGCGCGGTTTCGCCAGCCATCATGCGCAGCAGGGTGGATTTGCCGGCGCCGTTGGCCCCCACCAACCCATAGTGCCCGCCGGGCTGGAGTTGCCAGGAAACGTCCTCGAAGAGCACCTGCGCGCCGAAGCGCATGCCGACACCGGATAGGGAGATCATGTCCTGCCCGTCTCTCCGCTCGCTTGCCCGCCCGAAGCATCGTCGCCGGAGGATGCGAGTTTCTCCAGGGCGATGCGGATGTTGCGTTCCTTGCGCCACAGGTGGAGCAGGTACCCGGCGAACAGAATTCCCGTGATCAGATAGGCCGCGAAGACGAATTCGAAATTTTTAGGCATGTTGGGTCGATACCGAATGATGGGGGATGCGTGGTTGGGCGGGCCGGGATGAATGGGAATTCCCGGCGGGCCGGCCTGCTCAGGTGTCCAGCGGCGTTTCCTCTTCAAAGCCGGTGGCGCTTGTATGATCCTTTTGGAAAATTTGGCCATTGGTGGAACGGAAGGCCGCCACGATTTCCTCGTAAGGAAATTCCGCGAAGTTTCCCCGCTCCCGCACGTATTCCATGTGGCGGCGGTTCCTGGAATCGTAAGGATGCAGCAGCGCGTCCGCCGTGCCGTCGAATTCCAGGGAGCGCACTCCGAACTTCTCGCACAGGCTCAGGTTGAAGGCCGGGGTCACCTTGAACCAGCGCCCGCCCAGCTTGAGCAGGGTATAGCCGTGGTAGATGAACAGGTCCGATCCCATTGCCTTGCGCAGCTTTTCCGTATTGAGGTGGTTCCGGACGTCGGCGAACCCGACACCGCTGGGTATCCCCACCGCCCTGGCCGCCGCGGCGAGGAGGTTGGCCTTGGGAATACAGAATGCCGCCCTGTCCCGCAGCACCGTCGTGGCGAAGTAGCAATCGGCATCGAGGGAAATGGAGTAGGGATCGTAGCGGATTCCATCGCGCACGGCGTAGTAGAGCTTCACCCCCTTATCCACATCGTCCCGCGTACCCGCCGTGGCCTCCTGCGCGAATTGCAACACTTGCGGAGCATCGCTTTGGATAAACGGGGTCGGGGCCAGCAGGGCAGCCTCCTCCACTCCGGGAAAGGGGTTCGCGGCGCTTTCCTTAGATTGTCCTTCCATGGAAGATTCCAAGCGGATTCGGTCCATTTGCATGGGTTGCGGGGCCGGAGCACGTCCAACCCGGGAATTCCCGCTGGTGCTTAATGGCGGAACTTCAAGCGCGTCAGGTGGGGAACTTCGGCGCAACGGGGTCACTTTCTTCCAGGGTAGGGATGCGCGCCGGGCCTGTCAATTGGCCTCCATGGAGGGATAAGCGGGGAGCCGAAGGAAATTGAACGGGCCGGGATCTGGTTCCACTCCCTGGAAAGAAGGATGGATGGAAGGCAAAAAAAATCCCCGAGGCACGAAGCCACGGGGAGAAATTTATCGCAAACCGAAATGAAATAGTCGTGGGACGGTCTCCGTCCCCGACCATCCTGGTCGTCTGGAAGCCATCCTTGGCTATCCGGAACAGGGAATTTCCGTACCCATAACAGAATGTTACACAGGATGCAGATCGCATGCCACTTGCCGCCGAATGCCACAGGGAGACAATCCGAAGGTGTCCGGGAGGCAGTCCGGATGGCGTCCGGGGGGAGAATCCCGCGCGCTCAGGCAGCCTGAAACCGCTCTATCAGCAGGCTTGCCGCCAGCAACACGCCGAAAGCCATGTGCAATGCGGACGAACCCCTAAGCACGCGGTGCAATTCCTCCCGCCCCCCTCCCGCGGTCAGCAGGCGCAGATTCCGCCACGCCAGGGGGAGGGACAGCCAGGGCAACAGCGCCCAGGGCGTATGCAGTCCCATGGCCACCGCCGCCACGGGAAACGCGAAGGAGAGCCCCAGCAGTCCCCGGTAGCCCCACCACAGGGCCGGCTCACCGAATACCGTCACCACCGTGCGGCGGCCGTTGGCGCGATCCTCTTCCGCATCCCTCAGGTTATTGGCCACCAGGATGGCGGTCACCAGCGCCCCCACCGGCAGGGAGTGCCACAGGGCCAGGGCGTCCCAGGCCCGGGTCTGCACGTACACGGTACCCAACACCATCAAGGGGCCCATCACCACGAACACCAGGGGTTCCCCCAGGGCCAGGTCCCCCAGGGGCAGCGGCCCGGCGCTGTACAGGTAGGCCACCGCCAGGGACACCAGGCACAACACCAGCAGGGGCCACCCGCTGCGTGCCACCAGGTAGATCCCGATCGTAGTGGCGATTGCGAACGCCACCAGCGCCCCCAGCTTGACTGCGCGGGTGGTGAGCAGCCCCCGTGCGATCACCTTGTGGGGGGCGGGGTACTTGGCCCGGGAGGCGGTCGCTCCATGGTCGGCGAATTCGTCGGTGAAGTTGGCCCCGATCTGCACCAGCAGGGATGCTATCAAGGTGAGCGCGAACAAATCCCAGGAGAAAGCGCCCCGATAGGCGGCCAGGGAGCCACCCACGGCCACCGGCACCGCCGCGGCGCTCAGGGTGTGAGGCCGGGCCGCCACGAACCAGATTTTGCAGATATTCAACAAGACCGATCTCTCCCGGGTTCCAGGCGCCGTAGCACGCGGATGGAATATGATCACGGATGGAACCGCAGCCATCCGGAAATTTCAGGATTCACGGGGATCCCATGAACCATCCGCGCTTCACCTCTTCGCATCTTCCTTTTCCCCCTCCCGCCAGTCCATGTCCACCACCCATGAGATGGCCGTGGCCGCGATCAGCGCCCAGAAGGCCGAGCCGATTCCCAACCACTGCACGTTGGAAGCCGCGATGAACAGGGCGAAGAGGCAGCCGAAGCGGTATTGGCCGCTGCCGAAGGATTTCTCCAGGGATTGCAGCACCACCGGCGCCAGGGCCAGTCCGGAGACCGTCATGATCAGGCCCGTGGGCAGAATGCGGATCAGCGCCACCAGGGTCAACCCCAGGCAGCCGAAGAGGAAGAAGAACCCTCCATTCACGAAGGCCGCTGCCCAGCGCTTGTCCGGATCGGGATGGGACGCCGGGTCGCCGCAGATGGCGGTCATGGGGGTGGCCAGGTTGACTCCGTGCCCGCCCATGGGCGCGGTCACCAGGGAGAGCAGTCCCGTGGCCAGCGTGACCGCGTTGACCGGCGCCTTGTACCCCTGCGCCCACAGCACGCCGATGCCCGACGCGTTCTGGGAACTGAGTGTGAGCAGCATCAGCGGCAGGGAAAGGGAGAGGAAGGCATCCAGCGAAAACACCGGCGCGTAGAAGCCGGGCACGGTGAGATTCCACGGAATCGCCACCGGGCCGGGCGGGTGCAACCACAAGGCCAGCCCCACCCCCACGGCCAGGGCCAGGGTGATGGGCGGCACCCCGATCGGCCGCCTGTGCGCGGCGATGAACAGCAATATCATCGGGCCCACCATCACCGGATCGGCCACGAATTCGGTGAAGATGCCCAGCCCGAACGGCAGCAGCACCCCCGTCAGCATGGCCAGGATGATCGGGGTGGGGAAGAACCGCATCAGCCGGGAGAACCAGCCCGTCAAGGCCAGCACGGTGATCATCCCCCCGGCCAACAGGTAGGCCCCCACCGCCTGTTCCAGACCGAAGCGGGGCAGGGTCTGCAGCAACAGCGCGGAACCGGCGATGGAATAGGCCCCGCAGATGGGGGCGCGGTAGGCCGGCGCCAGCACCAGGGAAAACAACCCGCCACCGGCGAAGATGGCGAAAAACCACGAGGCGATCTGCCCGGCGCTGAACCCGCTGTTCACCGCCGCCTGGTAGGCCAGCATGGTGGGGCCGGTGACCCCCATCAGCGCGGCCACCAGCCCGGCGGAAAACGTGGAGAGCGTCAGGGCGCGGGGAAATTCCCGCATCGTGGCGAAAAAACGGGTGTTGCCTTCCCAAAGGTGCATGGGGAATTTCTCTCCGTGGAAGATTATAGGAAAGCCTGCCGGCTGAAACCCGGGACACCGTACTAAAAGGCGGATTGCCCCGCAAGGGAGTCCCGGATTCCATCCCCAGCCCATGCCCCCCTCAAGGCTGGGGCGGGGATTGGCGCGAGAGGGTGGAATCTTCCTGCGGAATCCATGGCATGAATAACAAGATCGGGGTGAGGTTGCATTGTTTCGCGGTTCCCCCCATGAAACCCCTCCCTTCAAGGCACGCTGCCTCACCCTCCCGCCCCTGCGAGGCTTCTTCCCTCTCCCCGGTGGTTTCAACAACAGCACTTGGAGGGACAACTGCAACTGCGACCCCTCCCTCCCGCGCCTGACGGCGCTTCTTCCCTCCCCGTGCACGTGGAGGGACAACTGCTTGTTTAAATTACGTATTTTTACGGCACCCAAGCTCCCCTTTCCGCGGTAATTTGAACAGCCGCGGGGAGGGGCCGGGGGAGGGGTGTCGTTGCTGTTCCACTCCTCCCCAAGTCCTGGCTGCCCTCAGGGCTGGGGCGGGGATTGGCGCGAGTCCACCAGCCAGGAGACGGGCGGCGCCAGAATCAACGCCCAGAACACCGAGCCGATACCCAGGAACTCCACGTTGGAGGCGGCGATCAGCAGGGCCACCAGCGCCCCCCAGCGGCGCTTCTCCACGCCCACCGATTGCTGAAGCGAGGTGAGGAGTACGGGAAGGATGGCCAGCCCGGCCACGGTGCGGATCGCCGGCAGGGGGATCAGCCGGAACACGCCCAGCAGGGTGGTGGCGAACAAGGCAGCCAGCATCAGCAACAGTCCGTCCACCACCAGCGCCCCGTAGCGCAGGGAGGCGTCCGGGTGCACGCTGGGATCTCCGGCGATGGCGGAGCGCTGGGTGCCCAGGCACGCGCCCTGTCCTCCCATGAATGCGGTGAGAATGGTAAACGCCCCGGTGGCGGTGGTGATGGCGGCCACCGGCGGCCGGTACCCGATGGCCTGCATTACGCTGATGCCCATCGTGTTCTGGGTGGTCAGCACGATCAGGGTCATGGGAACGGCGATGGAGAGCAGGGCGTCCAGGTTGAACGCGGGACGGTAGAACTCCGGCAGGGTGAACTCGATCCCCACGGCGCCGGAGGCCGGCGGGTGCAGGAGCAGGGACACTACGATCCCCACCCCCAGCGCCGCCACTACCGGGGGCAGCGCCTTCCGCGGCCAATAAACCGCGGCCAGCCAGGCCAGCAGGATCGGGGTCACCAGCAGGGGCTCGGCCACCAGCTCCCGGAAGATGCCCGTCCCGAAGCGGAAGAAGGCCCCGGCCAGCATGCCCATCACGATCTCGTGGGGCAGGGCGGCCATCAGCCGGTTGTAGGCCCCGGTGAGGGTCAGCAGCAAAATCAGCGTCCCGTGGGCCAGATAGGCCCCCACGGCCTCGGCCATGGTGAATCCCGGCAGCGCCTGTACCAGGAAGGCCACCACGATGACTGATACCCCTCCCCCAATGGGCTGCCGGTAGAGCAGTGAAAGGGCGATCGTCATCAACCCACCCGTGGCATAGGTGGCGAAGAACCACGAGCTCGTCTGGGCGGAGCTGAACCCGGCTCCGTTGGCGGCCTGGAAGATCAACAGGGTGGGAACGGTCAGCACCATGGTGCAGGTGACGATTCCCGTGGAAATGGTGCCCGGGGTCAGGGCGCGGGGCAGCGCGCGCACGGCAGACCAAAATCGGGTATCCCGTTCCCAGAGGTGAATCGGCATGAGGTATGGTTCTCCGGATCGTCCCTGTTTCAGTGGCTAATTCAGTCCTTATTATCGGTGGCTCAATTTCGGTGGCTCAATTTC
>CAZOXD010000001.1:18764-28000 GCA_964583525.1 uncultured Pseudomonadota bacterium | reverse complement strand
TCGGTGGCTCAATTTCGGTGGCTCAATTTCCGCGGCCCAATGAGGGGGGGTGGCTCATTCCATCAAATCTCGTCACAACTGGGGAGCAGTATCAGGTTGGAGACGTAAACATGGCTGGGTTGTTCCAGCATGAAGATCACGCAGCGGGCCACATCCTCCGGCAGGACCGGGTGTTCCCTGCCCGGCGTCTCGGTGGGGTGCACTGGCCAATCGCGGTGCAACTCGGTCATAGCCAGCCCGGGCTCCACGCAGCCCACGCGCACATCGGTGCCCGCCAGTTCCATCCGCAGGGATTCCGTGAGGGTCACCAGGGCGGCCTTTGTGCCGGAGTAAGAACCCGCGAAGGGGCGCGTCTTGTGTCCCAGCACGCTGGAAGTGGTGATGAGGTGCCCGCTCCCCGCTTCCAGGAAGTGCCGCACGGCGGTAAACGCCATCCGGTAGGCGCCCTCCACGTTGACCCGCACCATGCGGCAGACCTTCTCGATGTCGATGGAGGCGATGTTCCCGGCCTCCATGATGCCGGCATTGTTGAAGACGATGTCACAGGCGCCGAAGGACGATTTCGCCAGCCCGATCAATTGGGCGGGGGTCTCCGGTGCGGTGATATCGGCCGCCAGGGTTTGGGTGCCAGGCCATTGAGCGGCCAGTTCGGCCAGCCGTTCCTGGCGCTGCCCGCAGAGCACCAGGTTCACGCCCTTGCCGTGCAAGGCCTCCGCCACCGCCTTGCCGATGCCCGCACTGCCGCCCGTGATCACGGCGGTCTTTCCCTTCAGTTCCATGGGCTCCTGCCTTGGTTGGGTTCCGTGGTTGTTCTCCCCCGCATGGTGTTCTTAGCGGAAGATTCCCCATGATGACAACCACCGGCCCGGAATTCGGTGTATGTGGAGTTAGTGGATATTGCGTGATCGGCTCCCCCTGCCCTGTGGCAGCCCATATTGCCATTCCCCCGCCCGGCGGCTATCTATCGGGGTAGGGCCGCGCCGGGGAGGAGGCAAACTCCGTTCCGGCGCACCATCCGTAGCGCTCATTGGCAGGAGCCATTTCTTTTGCATGAGCCTGTTCATAGGCAAAAACCTATGCAAAACCGCTGGAACGATGCCGACGCCCAGGCCGCCGTGGACACCTACGGTGCGCGGGGAATACCGGAAGAACTGGCCCTGCGGGTTTATACCTCGCGCCTGATCGGGAGCGACCCCGCCCTGGTGCTCCACGGGGGCGGCAACACTTCGGTGAAGGGAAGCGCCCCCACCGCCCCATATGGCGGCCCGCTTGACGGCGCAAATAGGGGCCCGGGGGCCGGGGACCCGGTGCTGTACGTGAAAGGCTCCGGATGGGACCTGGCCACCATCGAGCCGGAGGGCTTCCCTGCCGTGCGGCTGGAACCGTTGCTGGCGCTGCGCTCCGTGCGGGAAATGAGCGATGGGGAGATGGTGACCGCCCTGCGGGCCCACCTGCTCGATCCCTCCGCGCCCAACCCATCGGTGGAAGCGTTGCTGCACGCCTTTCTCCCCCACCGTTTCGTGGACCACACCCATGCGGACGCCATCCTGGCTCTGGTGGACCAGCCGGATCCCGAGGCGCGCTGCCGGGAGGTGTTCGGGAACAAGCTGGCGGTGCTCCCGTTCGTCTTCCCGGGCTTTCCCCTGGCCGGGATCGCCCTGGAAGCCTATGAGCGGGACCCGTCCGTGGAAGGAATCGTCCTGATCCACCACGGCCTGTTCACCTTCGGGGAAACCGCCCGGGAAAGCTATCAGCGGATGATCCGCCACGTGCAGTCCGCCGAAGATGCGCTGCGGAAGGGAGGCCAACACAGCATCGGAATCGGCGGCAGCGCCGGTAAGAGACGCGCCAAGGCGAGCGCCGGTAAGGACGGTGCCGGCAAAGACGTTGCCGCCTCCGGCAGTGTGTTTCCCGCCCGCAGCGGACTTCAGGCCCCCGATGAGGCGCAATTGGCGGCGGCGGCGGCGGCGATCCGGGGCGCCCTGGCTTCCGGCGAGGAGGCCGCACCGGGAGGATGGGTGCGCATGCTGCTCCACTTCCGCACCTCCCGGGCCATCCGCCAGTTCGTGGATGGGGAGAACCTGGCCGGCTATGCGCGGCGGGGAGTGGCCACGCCCGATCACATCATCCGCACCAAGAACCTGCCCCTGCTGTTGCCGCCTTTGGAAGAGGGCGGAATCCAAGCCGCCGCCGCTCTGGGCGCGGCTTGCCGGGAGGCTGTGGCCCAGTATGGGGAGGAATACCGCGCCTACTTTGCCGCTGGAGTTGCCGGTGCGGCCGCCAAGACCGGGGAAACCAAGACCATGCTGGATCCCCTGCCCCGGGTGATTCTGCTGCCCGGCGCGGGATTCTTCGCCGCGGGCGCCACGGAAAAAGCGGCCCGCATCGCCGCCGACATCTACGAGCACACCATCGGCGTGATCGCAGCCGCGGAGGGGTACGGGCGCTACACCCCCCTGGACGCATCGCGGCTCTTCGACATGGAGTACTGGTCCCTGGAGCAGGCCAAGCTGGGAAAGGGTGCCGAGAAACCCCTGGCCCGGCAGGCGGTGCTGGTGACCGGCGCCGCATCGGGAATCGGAGCCGCCACGGCCCTGGCCTTCGCCGGGGAAGGGGCTCATCTGGTGCTGCTGGACCGGGACGGCGAAGCCCTGGAGGAAATCACCTCCCGCGCCGAAGCCGCCGGGGTGGGCGCGCTGGGCTGTCCCTGCGACGTCACCGATGCCGGGGCCGTTGCCGGAGCCTTCCGGCAGGCCGCCCTGCGCTTTGGGGGTGTGGACATCGCCGTTTCCAATGCCGGCGGCATCTGGCAGGGGGAAATGGCGGACGTGCCGGACGCGGAGTTGCGGGCCAGCTTCGAGCTCAACTTCTTCGCCCATCAGAACGTGGCCGCCGAGGCGGTGCGCCTGTTCCGCCTCCAGGGCACCGGGGGACAGTTGCTCTTCAACGCTTCCAAATCGGCCTTCAATCCCGGCCCGGACCTGGGGCCCTACACCCTCCCCAAGGCGGCCACCGTTGCGCTGATGAAGCAATACGCGCTGGAATACGCCGCACAGGGAATTCGCTCCAACGCGGTCAACGCGGACCGGGTGCGCACCGCCATCTTCGGAGACGGCGTGCTGGAACAGCGGGCCGAGGCCCGTGGGCTGACTGTGGAGGAATACTTGTCAGGCAACCTGCTGGGCCGGATGGTGCGCGCGGAGGATGTGGCGCGGGCCTTCGTGATGCTGGCGCTCGCAGAGCGCACCACCGCCACCGTGCTGCCCGTGGATGGGGGCAACATCGCCGCAGCGCCGCGTTGAGCGATTCCCTTGCGTGCAAAGCACGCGGAGAGGGGGAACCACCATAGCCACAGTGAATGCAATCCACGGATTGTGAGAATGGAATTGGGTTCCTTTCGCAATCCGCGCTCGGCTCCCCAATTGGCTTCGCTTCGTAAAATTAATATTCCCGGAATAATTAGCTATTATATCAGTATATTATGGCAGATCGAAGCGGATTTGTCCAGTGGAAAAAAAGGTGGGGTAATGCCCGCCGTTGCCGTTGGAATCCGCGTCCATCCGCGTTCATCGGCGGTTGCTTCGGCAGTTGGCTTTTTCGGTTTCCCTTAATAGGACTTGGGCAGCCCCAGCACCCGTTCGGCGAGATAGGACAGCACCAGTTCGGGGCTGATGGGCACCATCCGCAGCAGCTTGGATTCCCGCCAGTAGCGCTCCACGTGATACTCCTTGGCGTAGCCCATCCCTCCCAGGGTTTGCATGGCCTGGTCCGCGGTGGCGAAGCCGGCCTCGGCTGCCAGCAGCTTGGCGGCATTGGCCTCGGCGCCGCAGGGCTGCCCGTTGTCGTACATCCAGGCGGCCTTGAAGGTGAGCAATTGGGCGGCCTCCAGATTGGCCCAGCAGCGGGCCAGGGGGTGCTGGATGGCCTGGTTCTGTCCGATGGGACGCCCGAACACGACCCGTTCCTTGGCATAGCGGGTGGCGCGGTCCAGAGAGACCCGGCCCATGCCGATGGCCTCCGAGGCGGTGAGAATGCGCTCCGGGTTGAGTCCGTCCAGGATGTGGTAGAAGCCCCTGCCTTCCTCGCCCAGCAGGTCTTCCTCGGGAACGATCAGGTTGTCGATGAACAACTCGTTGGAATCCACGGCGGCCCGGCCGGCCTTGTCGATCTCCCGCACCTCGATCTGTTCACGGTTCAGGTCGGTGAAGAAGAGGGAGATTCCCTCCGTGGCCCGGTTCACCTCCTCGATGGGTGTGGTTCGCGCCAGCAGCAGAATCTTGTGGGCGACCTGGGCCGTGGAAATCCAGATCTTGCGCCCGTTGACCCGATAGTGGCCATTTTCCTTGACGGCCCGGGTTTTCAGGTGGGTGGTATCCAGGCCCGCGTCGGGTTCGGTAACGCCGAAGGCGACCTTGGTCTTGCCCTGGATGATCCCGGGCAGGTTGGCCTTCTTCTGGGCGTCGGTGCCGTGCACCACCAGGGGGTGGACCCCGAAGATGTTCATGTGGATGGACGAGGCGGCCGCCATGCACCCGCCCGAGGCCGTGGCTTCCTGGAGAATGATGGCCGCTTCGGTGATGCCCATTCCGGAGCCCCCGTATTCTTCGGGCATGGCGATTCCCAGCCAGCCTCCGTCCGCCACCGTGCGGTAGAAATCCTCCGGAAAGGCGTGCTGGCGCTCCTGCTCCAGCCAATAGCCGTCGTCGAACCGGGCGCATAGCGTGCGCATTTCCTGACGGATCGCTTCCTGTTCAGGCGTCAATTTGAAGTCCATGTTCCTGTTTCCCTGGTGGGCGCTGATGAGATGGATAGAGGCTTTGGCCATGAACATACACATGAACATGCTGACGTTGTGGAAGTCATGGCGCCGAATGAGACCATACCACCGGAAAGGTGAGCGCGATAGATTTCCTCGAATTTTCAGGGACCCTGACTGCCGATGGGCGTTCAAAACTTAGATCACTGATTTGTGATGGAATTTTCAGATAGCAATTTGGTTAGCCATGTGGTTCTATTAGTTGGGGAAAAGTAGCGATGTGGCGTCATCCTTGAATTCCCCCATGTCGAGGGCCTTGTGCAGGGTCGTCAACGTTGTTTGGATCGCATGAAGAGGGTATGACCCCATTTCGGTCGCCCGGTTGGGCCTCGGAACGCTCCCGCGCATGTTGCGCAAGCGCGAAATTATCGCCAGGGCGGGCGTTCGCCACCGACGCCACCGATAACGATCGATCGCAGTGAATCTGCCAGGGTGAATTGAATGTCGGAATCGATTCTGGTCTCGTCGGAAAATCGTCAAGTCAAGCCCAAGCAAGGTCTCACGGTATTGTTGATCGACAATATGCCGGAGAGCCGGGCGCTCCTCAAGGCGGCGTTGCGGAGCATCAGTGCCGTCGAGGAGGTGCGGGAGGCCAGCACTGCCCAACACGTGCCGGGAATGCTGATCGATCAGCCGGTCAATGTCGTCCTCATCGAGCAGGATCTGGGAGAGGAAGACGTCTTCGATATCGTCAAAACGATCAGGAAGGAATCCAAGACGGCGAACACGAAGTTCGTGTTGATGTCCGCTCACCTGGATACGGAAAGCCGGCGCCTGGGAATCGAGGCGGGCGTCCTGGGATATTTGAGCAAACCCTTTGACATCAACAGCCTGGAACGGTCTTTGAAGGACTCCATGGGGAAGGTTTCCACCAACCTCAAGGATACCCTCAACAAAGTGCGGCGAATCGAATTTTTCTCGGACTTCCTGGACATCGAATTGGTGCGGCTACTGAAGATCACCCATACCCGGAAATATAGCGACAAGGAAATCATCTTCAATGAAGGGGAAAAGGGAGACCGGCTTTACGTGCTGATTGCGGGTAACGTGGAAATCATCAAGCATCGGGAGGATGAGGACGAAATCCTGGTCACGCTGACCCCCGGGGATTGCTTTGGGGAAATGGCCCTGGTGGACCAGGAGCCCCGTTCGGCGGATGCCCGGGCCAAGGGCAACAGCATGATCATCGAGGTCAACGATCAGATCATCAACGATCATGAGGACATCCTGGCCTTGAAGCTCTTTCGGAAAATCGCCATCCTGGTGACCAAGAAACTCCGCAATTACACCGCCCAGATGCAAAACTGACACGGGACCGATTCTTGTCTTTCCCCCTCTCCCGGGTGAGCAGGCGGCGCCAGTATTACCTTTCCCACATCATGAATCCTGCTCTTCCGCACCCGCAAGTGGAACCGCAGAAATTCGAATGAACCCTTTTTCCCCGTGAGTCGTTCAACCATAAGACCATTCCATGCACGCGTGAACCCGCGCTCACTCCCATCAACCATTCGTCCATCATTTTGCGGTGACAATGACCACTTTGATCGAGCAATTGTCCAGTGTGGGGTATCGGCTTTCGGACGACTTGGCCAGGCAGGTCGAAGCGGCGCTGAACACCAAGCCGGCCTCGGGATGTTTTCTCACCGGTCCCGCGGGAGCGGGCAAGACCTTTCTGGCGGAAGCCTTGGGCCAGGTGCAGGACCGGCGCGTGTTCTTCTTCCAGGCTTTCCCGGGGTGCCGGAAGGAGGAATTGTTCCAGACGATCCTCCCCGACGCAACACAACCCAGCGGATTCCGCACGTTGAAGGGTATCCTCCCCCAGGCGGCGGAATCGAGCCTGGAGCGGAGCACCACATTGGTGCTGGACGAGTGGGACAAGACGCACCCCTCCACGGATGCGTTTCTGCTCGATTTTCTCCAGAACGGCAGGGTCACCCTCCCCGGCAGCGAGATCAAGGCCAATCAGGATGCCCTTTCGGTGTTCGTCACCCTTAACGACGAGCGCGAAATCTCCGAGCCGCTGCTGCGCCGCCTGCCCCTGATTGAATTGAAGCCGGCTCTCCCGCGGTTGGTGGCACAGGCGTTGATGGACACCCACGGCAAGCATCGCTACCTCCCCGCGGCCGTGACGCTGTACCGCCGCTCGCAGTTGGTGAACCTGACCAAGCCCGTGACCATCCAGGAATTGCGGCAGTTGCTGGACGCCATCGATCTGTTGGGGGAGCGCGCCGACTGGAACCAGTTGGTCTTCCAGTTTGTCAGCAAGAACTGGGACGATCATGAATTGCTGAAGTCCGCGGAAGCCCTTCCGCTTCCGCCTCCGGGCCTGGTGTTGGGGATGGAAAAGCCCGCGTTGGACCCCGGTCAGTACGAGGCCCCTCCCGACGAGGCCGCCGGCACCGTGTCCGTGCCGGTTATGCCGCTCATTCAGCGCGATTGGCTGAGCCGGATTCCCGAACGCCAGGTGGAATCCGATCCCGGACGAATTTACGGTGTGGTGCCCCGATCGGAATCGGGGTACGACGGCATCGCCCGGGCGGTGCTTTCCCGCCCGGAAGCGGGGGAACCCGGGGAAGATCCTTCCGACCTCCGGATCGCGCAGGTGGGAGACACCGAAATCATCGTGTTCCATCCCCTGGACTTCGAACGGATGGAGGAGTGGGGGCGCGTCCTGAAGGATGGCGGGGAACTGCTGATGGAAGCCCGGCACAATGGCGAAATCAGCCAGAGGATGCTGCTGGACTTCATGACCGCCGCAGGGACCCGGTTTCCCGACGAGGAGCAGCGTTGCCGCATCTATTCCCTCACCAACCAGGAGGTTCTGATGCGGTACCGGAACCTGAAAACCCGCTGGACCCCCGAGTTACTCGAGGTGGTTTCCGGTGACTTCGAGGAATCCCGGGATTTCTGGGAATATCTCTATGGCCGGAACGGTGCGGTCAACGCGGCGCGGATGGTGGACTCGAAAATGGAGGAAGGCGGCGCCGAGGAAGCCGGGTTGCCGCCCAACGAGCAACTGCGCGAGGACTACCTGTTCGTGCTGAGGGATTACAAGCATCTGCGGCAATGGTTCGCCTTGCTGATCAACCGTAATCTGCAGGTGTGGGACCGCATCACCTGCGAATTCCGCAATCTGACGGTGGTGGGAAGCGCCTTGCCCAGCGAGGAGTTTTTACCCGAAAACGAGAATCCCCAGAGCAAGGAGGAGGCCGAATCCATCTCCATCTTTCACACGGTCACTCAGCCCGCGCTGGACTATTATGACGGCCATCTGGCCCATATCGAATCCGAACTGACCACCTTCGTGGCGCAGAGCGGGGAGTTTCCCCCCGCCGTGGCGGACGGGGGCATCTTCGGCCTTCACGAGTTGCACACCGACCTGGAACGCATCAAGCGCGAGGGCCTGAAAATGTACATGCGCAAAACCGTCCGGGAGGCGTAGATGGGCAAAATCCGCCGCGAATGGCTGGAGCGCATTCCCGGCCATGGGGAACCCGATCCGGATTCGCCATTGCGCTTCCCGCTGCCAGTGGATGGGGACCCCCCCCCGCCGCACGGGGAAGAGGGGGAGGAACGCCCTCCAGCCACAGCAAATGGAGAACCCGATGGAGAAGAGAGCGGCGAGGCTGAAGACGGCGAAGCCGGGGACGGCACGGGAGATCCCACCGGAGATACCGAGGATTCCGGCGACCCTGGCGATGGGGAGCAGGACGGGGACGATCTCTCCCTGAAAATCCCGGACGAGGTGGAAGAACGCCGCCAGGAAAAGCGTGAGAAACGCCGCCGCACCGGGCTCAACCGCGGGCTGGCCCACCAGGCCTTCGCCCTGGAGGGGCACTACCTGCGCAACCTGGCCGCCCGCTTCGCGAGGATGGTTTCCAAGGTGGCCGAGGATTCCGCCGACATGCCCAGCCAGGGGGACGAGGAGTGGGACATCCCCGAACTGCTGCGGCGCCGCTTTACCGGGCGGCTGATCAACCAGTGCCGCATGACCCGCGAAAAGCGCAAAGTGGCCGTGGTGCTGGATACCTCGCCCTCCTGCGAGCATCAGGCGCGGCTCTTCGGCTCCATCGCCCACATCGCCGAAGAACTGGGCGACTGCGACCTTTACGACGCTCCCAACTTCGCCATCATGGCCCGCAAGACCGGCCCCCAGTGGGAAACCCTCCCCGAAGCGGAGCGGGAGTGGTCCTTCCAGGGGCGCGTGGTGCTGGCCTTCGGGGACTTCGACGGCATCGACCGCATCTGCAAGGCCTCCGCCGTGCGCGGCAACAAAATCTACTGGTTCTGCTGCGAAGAGCGCCCGTCGGTGTTGGAAAACAGCCGGGAAACCTTCGTGAAAAAATTCAAAGGCCACTACCTGCCCGCCACCACCATCAACCAACTCATGACCGCCATGCGCAAAGTGCGGTAGCGGGGG
>CAZOXD010000001.1:15136-18664 GCA_964583525.1 uncultured Pseudomonadota bacterium | reverse complement strand
TTTATCCCGCTCCCAGGCAATTGGGTTCCATTCGTAATATTCATTCCCGCCGCTGCAAACGCGCGGAGTCCGATACTGGACATGAAGTTAAAAGTGTACAACAGTATACGTTATCACATCGAAAATAGCGAGGAAAAATTGGTGGAGGGGTGCCGTCTGAAGGCTGCGGGGTGAGGCCGCAGTTGCAGTTCTCGGTTCAAATCCGCGTCCATCAGCGCCTTGTCCTGAGCCTGTCGAAGGGTTAATCTGCGGTTCCATAAGTTGTTGCTTTGGCCGTTGCAGTTCAAATCAGTGTTTATCAGTGTTCACCAGTGGCCACTTTTGCAGTTCACGGCTGCAATTTGCAATGGTAATTTGCTGCAATTTGCCGTCCCCCTCCTGGCCCAGCGAAGAAGGGACCACCATATGAGTGCCAAGAAGAGGGGAGCGGCGTCCCGGTTGGAGGAAGTGCTCGCACGGTTGGAACATGCCGAGTTGACCCCGAGTCAGCAGGCCAGCCTGGAAAAGCTCCTGGACGAGATCGCAGGGGCCCTGGCCGGCATGGAAGCCGTGTTGGACCAAATCGAGGCGCTCCTGCCCGATCTCCACCCGGCCGGGCTATCCGCCGGGCCAATGGGCGCGGAGCAGATGTCCCTGGAAGAAGGCGTTGCCCCCTCCTCCGGGAAATCCTCCCCTGGGAAATCCCCCCTCGGGGCGGATTACACGGATTACACCGTCTGGTGCGACGGTTCCTGCTCACCCAATCCCGGCCCCGGGGGCTGGGGGGCCATCATCGACAACGGCGGCGAGCGCAGGGAACTGAGCGGCGCCTCGCCCAGCACCACCAACAACATCATGGAAATGTCGGCGGCCATTGCGGCGCTGGAAACGATTCCCGCGGGCGCCTCGGTGCACATCACCACCGACAGCCGTTACCTGATGGACGGCATCACCCGCTGGCTGGAGGGCTGGAAACGCAAGGGATGGCGGAAGTCCAACGGAGCACCCGTCCTCAACCGCGCGTATTGGGAAAAGCTGGAAACGCTGCGGGATAAGCGCTCGGTGGAGTGGGCCTGGGTGCGTGGACATTCCGGACACCCGGAAAACGAGCGCTGCGACGAACTGGCCAACGAGGCCCGGAAGGCCCTCTCCTATCCCTGAACGCAATCCCCCCAGCTTTCCCCCTCCCGCCTCAGGGAACAGGCGGGAACAGGGCCAGCATCCCTGGAAGGGCCGTGATAAAGGCTAAACATAGCGTCATAAAAACATGCGTATCGCCCTTCGAGACGCCTTGCTCCGCAAGGCTCCTCAGGGAGGCGGTTAAACTGGGAACTGAAACCCGCGTCCCTGAGGAGGGCTCCATGGGAGCCCGTCTCGAAGGGCGCGATCAATATCCGGAATCATAAGAATCGTCAATTGAATGCGCAATTATATAAGTCGCAGTGTTTAAAAGCAGAAAAACTCAACTGCATGTGGAGGAAATGATTCCCCCCGGTTGTTAAATGAACAGCGGCCCCCCAATTCGGGTCAAGCGAAGTTATCCAAGTATATCAATGTTTGGTTTTCATTCCCTTATCCGGGGTGCAGGGAGCCGTGCTCCCTGCCGGGAGTCCAGAGGGCCGACGTTAATTTAACGGCCGCCCCGGTAGTTGCCATGGGCCGGTAGTTGCCATGGGCAAAAACCTCCGCCGCCGGAGGCAACCTTCTTGTTGTTTTTTATGTGTTTATCACAGGCCAGGGGGCCCGCATTGCCCAGGGGGTTGGCGGGTCAGGCCACGATCTTGGGGTGGCCGAAGCCCAACTCGCCGCGCAGGCAGGCCACGATTTCGCCGTGGGTGGCCCCCGCCTCGGTGGCGGCGATCATCTCCCCGAACAGGTTGACGCCCGGGTCCTGGCAGGCCCTGGCCAGCCGTTGCACGGCTTCCCGCAGAGTCTTTTTGTCCCGGGCGGCCTTGTAGGCCCTGAGGCGGGCGGCCTGGGCCTTGCTGACCGTCAGGTCGGGACGTGGCAGGGGCTGGTGGGAGATGTGCTCGTCTTCCTGGCGATAGGCGTTCACGCCGACGATCTTTTCCTCTCCGCTTTCGATGCGATTCTGGAACTGCAAAGCCGACCGGCCGATCATCTCCTGCACCAGACCCCCTTCGGCGGCTGCGTACATGCCCCCGGCCTCGTCGATCACGCGGATGATCCCCATGATCTCCTCCTCCATCCGGTTGGTGAGGGTTTCCAGGTAGTACGACCCCGCCAGCGGGTCGATGACCTGGTCCAGATGCGCCTCCTCGTGGAGAATATTCTGGGTGTTGAGGGCGATCCTGGCCGCCTCCTCGGTGGGTGTGCTCAAGGCCTCGTCGTAGCTGTCCGTGTGCAACGACTGCAATCCGCCGAAGATTCCCGCCATGGCCTGGACGGTCACCCTGGCGATATTATTGAGGGGCTGCTCCGCCGTCAGATCGCAACCGGAAGTCTGGCCGTGAAAGCGCAACCGCCGCGAACGGGGATCCTTGGCCCCGAACCGTTCCCTGGTGATGCGCGCCCACAACCGGCGTCCGGCCCGCAGCTTGGCGATTTCCTCGAAAAAGCTGATCGAGATATCGAAGAAAAAACTGAAGCGGGGCAGAAAGTGGTCCGCGTCCATGCCCCGTTCCTGGCAATCGCCGGCATACTGGATGGCGGTGGAGAGGGTGAGGGCCATCGCCTGGGCCGGAGTGGCCCCGGCCTGTTGTATGTGTTGCCCCACCACCGATACAGGATTCCAGCGGGGCACATGCTCATTCATGAAGGCGATATGGTCCAGCAGCGCCCTCCGTGAACCGGGCAGGGAAAGCCGGTAAAACATGTGATTGGCGATAAAGTGGGAGAGGTAATCGCTCTGGTTGGACGTGCCGGACAATTTATTCCAGGGGATGCCCCTGCGTTTCGCCAGCACCAGCAGTTGGGCGGCCAGGGTGAACGGAATGCAGTCGTTGTTGCCGACCGACACTTCCCCCAGGGGGATCGCATCCAGGTACTCGTCCAGATCCTCCACCGTGCTCAGGGACGCTCCGCAGATTCCCATCAGCTCGGGTTCGACCTCGTCGTAGTCGTAGCCTCGCATTTGCACGTTGCAAGGTCCGATCTGCACCGCGGTCGCTCCCTGCTGAAGCAGCATCCGCTGGCGCTGGTTGCTCTCGCGCGGGGTGCCCAGCCCCACCAGTTGCCGCCGGCTCCAGGGCCGTCCGCGGTGCATGGTGGGGTAGATGCCGCGGGTGTAGGGATCCTGCCCGGGAAGGCCCAGGTCTTCGGCGTAGCGGGAACCGTCCCAATCGTCGGGGGTATACAAGGGTTGGATGGAAACACCCGAGCGGTTGTGCGCCGGGTCGATTCCTTCCTGCCCCTCGGGAAGTTGGTTTCTCCACCGGGCCGGGCCTTCCCGCGGGGGATGATTTGCCGCGCCGGCCGTGACGGGCTTTTTCGGTTTGGCGCTCATCGCATTTTCCCTCTCATCGCATTTTCCATCTCATCGTGCAGCGCTCGCGGCGCGGACGCGGGTCACGATTCCTGTGATTCCCC
>CAZOXD010000001.1:0-15036 GCA_964583525.1 uncultured Pseudomonadota bacterium | reverse complement strand
TCTCATCGTGCAGCGCTCGCGGCGCGGACGCGGGTCACGATTCCTGTGATTCCCCGCACGATCTCGGCGGAGGTGGCGCCGGGACGGGCGATCATCTCCACCCCGGCTTCCCGCAGCCAGCCGTCGTCCTCGTGGGGGATGGCCCCTCCCAGGACGACCCCGACGTGTGCGAGGCCGGCGGCGGTCAGGGCATCCATCAACCGGGGAACCAGCAGGTGGTCGGAAGCCAGCGTGCTGATGGCGATCACGTCCACGTCCTCCTCCATGGCCATCTTCACAACGTCCGGAATTTGTTGCCATGGCCCCGTGTAAATTACTTCCATCCCCGCGTCCCGCAAAAACGCGGAAACCAACCGGGCCCCCCGGTCATGGCCGTCCAGGCCAATCTTGGTCATCAGGATTTTCGGGGGATAATCGAATCCGGCAGAAGAGGCAGGCGCAGAGGAAGACACAGAGGAAGGCGCAGAAGAAGGCACAGAAGAAGGCTCATTCGGTTTGGCAGGACGATGGTCCATGACTGCCCCATTTACCCGTTCGCACGGCCCGGGATGATCTTCGCGGTTCCCCGACCCATCGTTTGCACAGGAAACCCGAAAACCCGAAGAAACGCAGAAAGAACACTTTCCAACTCACTACCACGATTGCACTATGAAAATCGAAGAAAATTCCGGGCTCCCCGGCCAATAGCAGGATTCCCACGGGGTCCGTAGACCGCCCGGAGCGCCGGATCCCGTCGTACGGAACCTGTTTGACATGGAGTGCGTTCCATTATACAGTTATTTAGTACTAACCCGGTACGGATTGAAATATCCGTTTGATTTCAAGCTGTAACCTCAGTGAAGCATCCAGTAAAAAGGGCTTTACATATACGTTGAGTTATGGCTTATTTGAGATATGAATTAGCACTGAATTTGTGCGAATACAATTGTTGGCATACTCCACCGGGATCCACGAGCCGCCGCATCGGCACGAACACGAAACAACCGGGAGGACGCCCGGAAGAATAGGCTGGAACCCATGCTGAAATTTTCCAAAAAGATCGACTACGGGCTGATTCTGCTCAGCAAGCTCCACAACGAGCCCACGGCGTCCAGTGCGCGGGAAATCGCGCAGCGTTATAAGCTGCCGGCTCCGATGGTGGCCAACATTCTCAAGCAGTTCACCGCCGGGGGCATCCTCAATTCCACCCGCGGCGCCCAAGGCGGATACGAGCTGGCCCGGCTGCCATCGGAAATCAGCCTGGCGGACGTGGTGCGCGCCCTGGAGGGGCCCTTCAGCCTGGTGGATTGCACCAGTGGCGAGGTCGCCTGCAAGTTTTCCGACCTTTGCCCGACCCAGGATCCCATTCAGGCTGTGCACCGGAAATTCCTGGCCTTCATGGACGATTACAAAATCGATGAGATCATCGGCTCGGCGGCGTCCTACTCGCTGCATCAGGCTGCGAATCGAGGGGCTCCAAACCGGGGGAATTGATTCTCACTGGATGAAACGGCGGACTACACCGAATCGTAAAATCACGCACCCGCAACCAACACTGGAAAATCATGACCCTCAAAACCCCGATCTATGTGGACAATCACGCCACCACCCCCGTCGATCCGCGGGTGTTGGAGGAGATGCTGCCCTACTTCACCGAAAAGTTCGGCAACGCGGCCAGCCGCAACCATTCCTTCGGGTGGGTCACCGAAGAGGCGGTGGAGAATGCCCGCGCCCAGATTGCGGGACTGGTGGGGGCCGAGGCCAAGGAGATCATCCTCACCAGCGGCGCCACGGAATCGGACAACCTGGCCCTGGTGGGCGCGGCGGAATTCTACCGGGAGAAGGGCGACCACATCATCACCTGCGTCACCGAGCACAAGGCGATCCTCGATACCGCCCAGATGCTGGAGTCCAAGGGATTCCGGGTCACGTTTTTGCCGGTGGACAAGCACGGCAGCATCGACCTGGCGCAACTGGCCGATTCCATCGGCGACAAGACGATCCTGGTGAGCCTGATGGCGGCCAACAACGAGATCGGCACCCTGCATCCCCTGGCGGAAATCGGCAAGATCACCCGGGAGCGGGGCGTGCTCTTCCACACCGATGCCACCCAGGGCGTGGGGCACATGGACATCGACGTGAATGCGATGAACATCGACATGGCCTCCTTCACCGCCCACAAGATCTATGGGCCCAAGGGCGTGGGCGCCCTTTACGTGCGGCGGCGCAAGCCCCGGGTGCGGATCTCGCCCATCATCCATGGCGGCGGGCATGAGCGCGGCATGCGTTCGGGCACCCTCAACGTCCCCGGCATCGTGGGCTTCGGCAAGGCGGCGGAATTAATGGTGACCGAAGGAGCCGCGGAAAAAGAGCACCTGTTGAGCCTGCGCGAGCGGCTGCACCAGGGCATGGCGCGGGAGCTGGAATACGTGCATCTCAACGGCCACCCCACCGAACGCCACCCCGGCAACGCCAATCTGAGCTTTGCCTATGTGGAAGGGGAAAGCCTGCTGATGGGCATCAACGAGATCGCGGTATCCTCCGGCTCGGCCTGCACGTCCGCCAGCCTGGAACCCTCCTACGTGCTGCGGGCCCTGGGCGTGGGCGACGACCTGGCGCATTCCTCCATCCGCTTCGGCGTGGGGCGCTTCAACACCGAAGAGGAGGTGGACTACGTGATCAAGCGGGTGGTGGAAACCGTGTCCCGTCTGCGCGACATGTCCCCGCTGTACGAGATGGCCAAGGAGGGAATCGACATGAATTCCGTCCAATGGAACGCGCATTAGAGATGCTCCCTAAACGATTGAAATTTTCATAACCCGAAACGGCCCCCAGGGCCTTCAATGGAGAACCGGAAATGGCCTACAGCGAGAAAGTGGTCGATCACTACAGCAATCCCCGCAACGTGGGCAGCTTCGAGAAGAGCGAGGAGGATGTAGGCACCGGCATCGTCGGCGCGCCGGAATGCGGCGACGTGATGAAGCTGCAGATCAGGGTTGAGAACGACAAGATCGTCGACGCCAGGTTCAAGACCTTCGGCTGCGGCAGCGCCATTGCCTCTTCTTCCCTGGCCACCGAATGGGTGAAAGGGAAAACCCTGGACGAAGCGCTGGAGATCAGGAATACGGAAATCGTGGAGGAACTCTCCCTCCCGCCGGTGAAGATTCACTGCTCCGTGCTGGCCGAGGACGCCATCAAGACCGCCATCGCCGATTACAGGAACAGGAACGGCAATTCCAGGTAACCCCGCTCATGCCTG
Source organism: uncultured Pseudomonadota bacterium (assembly GCA_964583525.1). Taxonomy (GTDB): domain Bacteria; phylum SAR324; class SAR324; order SAR324; family JACQKK01; genus CAZOXD01. Next base: position 11,798 of record CAZOXD010000001.1, on the reverse strand, counting down.
GCCACAAGCTTGTTGCCAGGCATGCCATAACACCGTGGGGGATAGGAACCCAGTGCCCCCCCAGTTGCCATTAAGCACCAGGGAGGGGGATTTTGTGCCTCCGGCGGGCGGTGTTTGCCAATGGCAACTTCCGGGGGGGCGGTACGCGGCTCGCAAGCGCCGCAATTTCTTCATGCGAGGTCCGTTAAATTTTATGTGAATCGCTTGCAGTCTCGCGATTCTCCCCCAAACTCCGGCCGCCACGATTCGCCATGTCCGCCATATCCTCCATGTCCACCCTGTCCTCCATATCCCCAGTGGACGACTTCTTCACGCAATTTGGACTTCCCCGGCAATATCCGCTCGACCGGAAGGTGTTGGAATCGGCCTACGAGCGCCTGAGCCTGGAGCATCACCCGGATTTCTTCGCCACCGCGCCCGAGGCCGAGAAGCTCCGGGCGGAGCGCATGACAGCGGGAATCAACGAGGGCTACCGGGTGCTCTCCGACGATGCCGCCCGGGCCAAATACCTGCTGGGGCTGCTCTCCGGCGGACAAACGCTGGATATCGAAGCGCTCCCCCCGGGCTTCCTCATGGAAATGTTCGAGTTGCAGGAAGAGGTGGAAGAACTGGAGGGTGCGGAGGAATCAGAAGAATCGCTAGCTTCCGAAGATTCTTCCGTGCGCAAAGCCGCGTTGCGGGAGGACGTCCGGGCCAAGCTGGACGCCATCCTCATCCAGCGGGAACGGCTCTTCGAATCAGCCGCTCCTGGCGATCCTGGCGATTCTTCCTGTGCGGGCGTGGCGGAAGGGAATTCCGATAACGGCGCCCGCCCGGATCCGCTGCAGGAAATTCAAACCCACCTCAACTGCGAGCGCTACCTGATGCGGTTGCTGGACCGCCTGGACGGTAAATCCATGGAACATTGAAGGAAGGACTTTGACGGATAAGGATACCCATTTAAACGCTGACGAAAAACAAATGGATAAACGCCTCTCACTTGTACTTCCTGTCACTTAGAGCGAAGCGAAGGGTCTTTGGATAAAATTGAGAGAAGCTTTGAATGAGCAAAGATTCTTCGGGCCATGACATGGCCCTCAGAATGACATTGACCGGAAAGATAATACAAAATTTGGGGTAATTTCAGCCTGCACCCACCTTATTTTCATTTTCACTAAAAAAATTTCACACATGGATCAGACGGAAATCATCATCGGAATCGACCTGGGCACCACCAATTCCCTTGCCGCGACGGTATGGGAACATGGGCCGGAAACCCTGGCTCCCTCCGGCGCCCGGGCCATCGTGCCCTCGGTGCTCACCCGGCGCGAGGGGGGCTGGCTGAGCGGGGACGAAGCCCGCGACCTGCGCACCCGCGAGCCGGAAAGCACGGTGTTTTCCGTAAAGCGTCTGATGGGCCGCGACATCGGCGAACTGGCGCAGGATCTGCCCCTGCTTCCCTATGCGGTGCGGCAGGCCCAGCGGGGCTTGGTGAAGGTGCACATCGGGGAGGAATCCTTTACGCCCCAGGAGCTTTCCGCCGAGATTCTAAAGGCGGTCAAGGCCCGTGCCGAGGCTGCCCTGGACCAGGAGATCAGCAAGGCCGTGCTCACCGTGCCGGCCTACTTCGACGACGCCCAGCGCCAGGCCACCCGCGACGCAGGGCGCATCGCCGGGATCGAGGTGGTGCGCATCATCAACGAGCCCACCGCCGCGGCCATCGCCTATGGGTTGGACCAGAAAAAGACCGGACTGGTGGCCGTGTACGACCTGGGCGGGGGAACCTTTGACATCAGCATTCTCCAGTTGTCCGGATCGGTGTTCAAGGTGCTCTCCACCCACGGCGACACCCACCTGGGCGGGGACGATTTCGACGTGTTGATCGCGGAGGAATTGAAGCGGCGCTTCCTGGAGGCCCATCCCAAGGCGGAACTGGACAATCCCCTGGCCAGCCAACTGCTGCGCAAGACCGCCGAGCTGATCAAGATCGACCTGAGCCGGGCCCTGGAGACCGAATTTCTGCTGGAACTGCCAAGCCAGAAACTTCGCTTCTCCGGGGAATTCACCGCGGAAACCATGGAGGAACTGATCGCCCCCCGGGTGGAGCAGACCCTGGAATCATGCCGGGAAGCCCTGCGCGCCGCGGGCAAGGAGGCCGGGGAAATCGACGACGTGGTGATGGTGGGAGGCTCTTCGCGGATTCCGCTGGTGCGGCGCAAGGTGCGGGAGCTGTTCGGCCGCGCCCCCAACATCGCCCTCAATCCGGACGAAGTGGTGGCCCTGGGCGCGGGCATTCAGGGGCACCTGCTGACCGGCGGGCGCCGCGATTACGTGCTGCTGGACGTGACCCCCCTGGCCCTGGGCATCGAAACCCTGGGAGGCACCTTCTCCAAGCTGATCACGGCCAACACCACCATTCCCACCGAAGTGTCGGAGTTGTTCACCACCCATGCCGAGAACCAGACCGGGGTGGACATCAACATCTACCAGGGGGAGCGGGAATTCGTGAAGGATTGCCGCAACCTGGGACGCTTCAAGCTGAAGGGAATTCCCCCCATGCCCGCCGGGCTGCCCCGCGTCAGGGTGACATTTCACGTGGACGCCAACGGCATCCTCAACGTGAGCGCCGTGGAGGAACGCAGCGGCAAGGATGCCAGCATCGAGGTGATCCCCTCCCACGGGCTCACCAACGATGAAATCGAGCACATCATGGGCGATGCCGTGGAGCATGCCATCGACGATCTCAGCCAGCGCCAGATGGTTGAATTCCGCAACACGGCCGACGCAGTGTTCCGGGGTATCGACAAGGTTTGGGAGCAAACCACCGAAATCCTCTCCGCTCCCGAACGCGAGAAAATCCGCCGCCAGATGGACGTGGTGAAAACCCACACCCGCTCCGACGACCCGATCGCACTCAAGCGCGAAATGGACCGCCTGGGCGAACTGACCCAGCCCCTGGCGGACACCATCATCTCCAACGCCGCCCTCACCGAACTACGCAAATTCTTCGAGGAATCCCGGGAAAAGTAGGGGAATTTCCGGAAATCCGCAGCCGGGAGGGGGGAGGAATTCGTCTTTTCCGCAAGCTTCAAAATAGTTGAAATTTGATAGGGCTGCGCATCTCAGGTAAGGTGAATTTCTGTATTCTCGTGCAAAAAAAAATGCCTCGCAGGAATTGTCATGATCAAGAAAATATTTATAGATAATTTTCGATGTTTTTCCAATTTCGAACTTCATTTAGATGAATTAACGCTATTAATTGGATCAAATGGCTCTGGTAAGTCTTCTGTTTTAGATGTTATATATGCTACTCGCCGACTATTAAGTGGAAGTGCAAAGCTTACTGACCCCGATATCTTTCCATATGAAACATTAACAAGGTGGCAAAATAGAAAAATCCAAATATTTGAATTTGAGGTTCTAATTGAAAATACTCTATTTAATTATCGATTAGAAGTAGAGCATGAGGAAAAAAATCGGAAAGCAAGAGTGAAAAGTGAGACTTTATCCGCTCAAGGATATCCTTTATTCGAATTTAAAAGAGGTGATGTACAGTTATTTCGGGATAATAGTTCTAAAGGCCCAAAATTTTCAGCTGAATGGTCGGAATCTGCATTAGCAAGGGTTCCATCACGAGATGATAACATTCAATTAACTAGATTTTTAGAATATATGAGAAATGTTTTTGTTTGTGGTTTGTACCCAATGGGTTTTTTGGCCGAATCGAAAACAGAAGACTCTATTTTATATCGAGATGGATCCAATTTCTCATCATGGTACCGACATGTTGTCCAAGAGAGACAAGAATTAGTTCCTGAATTTAACAATTCTATCAAAGATTTAATTAACGGTTTTGTAAGTATTAGACTTGAAAGAATTGGCCTCGAAACACGTGTATTCATTTTAATATTCGAACATGAGGGGCAACGCTACGAATTAAATTTAAGTGAAATTTCTGATGGGCAGCGGGCATTACTTGCATTGTATGCATTAATCAATTTGACTCTTGGCCAAGGAAACACAATATTTTTTGATGAGCCGGATAATTATATTTCCTTAAAGGAAATACAACCATGGCTAACAACGTTATCCGATGCCTGCGGATCATTGGTTCCACAGGCGGTGATTTGCTCACATCATCCCGAGATAATTGATTATTTAAGTGTTGACAATGCAATTTTATTAAAAATTGAAGAATCTGGCTTAATAACTCCGAAACGTGTGGAACTAATAAATGTTGATGGAGGTCTAAAATTTTCTGAAATCGTTGCTAGAGGATGGGAGTTGTAAATATGAGACAGGTTAAACTTGTAATTTTATGTGAGGACAAACAACACGCAGCATTTATCAGAAGATTTTTTGGATCAGCCGGATGGAATTTGAACGAAATACGAGTTGAAAAAAATTCAATGGGTCAAGGATCTGGTGAGCAATGGGTTCGCACCAGATTCCCAAAAGAATTACAAGAAATCAGGCGGCGCCATGTTCGCTCGGCCCTCATAACTATGATAGACGCCGACAACCAAAGCATCGAAGACCGATTTAGTGGTTTAGACTCGGAATGTGCAAAAGCCGGAATATCATCAAGAAATCAAGATGATCCGGTAGCAGTTTTCATTCCACGGAGAAATATTGAAACATGGATAGAATATCTCTCTGAAAACGAAGTAGACGAGTGGGAGACCTATCCAAAACTTACCCGTGAAAGAGAATGCGCCGATCAGGTAAGGAAATTAAAAGAAATGTGTGATACGGGGAACCTTCGCCCACCAGCACCCCAATCCCTTGAAATTGCATGTGAAGAGTATCAGGCGTTGATTCGAAAATTAAACGCGTAATCGTTCGTCTTTGGAAAAAATAATAGACCGCCTGGGCGAACTGACCCAGCCCCTGGCGGACACCATCATCTCCAACGCCACCCTCACGGAACTTCGCAAATTCTTCCAGGAATCCCGGGAAAAGTAGGGGGATTTCAATTCTATCCGCGCAGGGGCACAGCCCTTCGGCAAGCTCAGGACGGGGCATGCCGTGCCCGCACTCCAACACGAGAATTTTGCAATTGGAAAGGGAGGAATTCGTCCTTTCCGTCATCCTCAATACGCTAAATAACAACGTAATTTCAAGCAGTTGATGGAGGTCATTTTCTCACGTACCATGAAGATTCAATGGAAATACCGGGGAACATCCCGGAATATTTGACCGTTCAATTATTTGACCGTTCAATTATTACAGTAAAATTTTACAGCATTCGAACACAAGCAGAGGGTCATGGCTTTTTCAACTCAAAATGGCACGCTAATCATTCCGGATATTACCGGATACACCGAATTTCTCGCACAGGTGGACCTCGTCCACGGCCAGCACATCATCGCCGAGTTGCTGGAATTGCTGATGGAAGGGAACCAGTTGCAGCTCGAGCTTTCCGAAATCGAGGGGGACGCCATCCTGTTTTACAAAATGGGGGCGCCTATTTCCCTGACCGAGTTGGAATCCCAGGTGAAACGCTGGTTCACTGACTTTCACCGCAAGCTGGCCCGGATGAGGCAGGACATCTTCTGCAATTGCGGAGCCTGCGTGAATCTGGGGGCGCTCTCTCTCAAGTTTGTCGTCCATTATGGCGAAATCGGCAATTTCCCTATCGGGGGCCGCAACAAACTGATCGGCAAGGACGTTGTGCTGGCCCACCGGTTGCTCAAGAACAGCCTGGACCTCCGCGAGTACTTCCTGCTCACCGAAGAGGCTTTCCAGGCGTCGCATGGACTGGAACCGGACAAGGGGACCGAACACCAGGAGGAATACCTGCCGCTGGAGGATCAATATCCCGTCTTCGGCGCGGTGTCCTCGCGGTACCTGAACCTGGCCCCCTTTCTGGAGGGCCTCGCGAAATTGCCGGTGGAATTGAACGAGATGCCCAAGACGGACAGCTACCTGTTCGGCGAGATCAACTTCAACGGCTCCATGGAAAGGACGGTGTGGGCGCTCACGGATCTGGACGCCACCGCCGAGTGGATCGAGGGGGTACAGCGCATGATTTACGATCGCACCCAGCCTATGGGCAAGGGGCACCACCATATTTGCGTCATCAACGGGAAGAATAGCGAGCAGACCGTGGACACGATCACCCAAACCGGGGACAAGTTCGTCATTTCCTTCCGCATCAAGCCTCCCATCCTCATCCTCAAGAACCTCTATCGCACCATGCGCGTGAAAAAAGAGGGGCAGAACGTACGGGTGGAATTCTTCGTGCACTACTCGCGCCGGCCGCTGGTGGGGAGGCTGTTCGACTGGGTGATTGCTCCCCAGCTCCAGAAGGATATGCTCGCCAGCCTGGACAACCTCCAGCGCCTGGTGGTGTCGGCCCAGGAAACCAAACCCACCAGCAGTTCCGTGGCGTAGGAAGCGAGGCGGCGGGCCACCTTTGAATAAAGCGCCCGCCCTCCCGCGGACAGGGAGGCTCGCACCACTATTTTTTTATCGCGGGAAGCTACCCTCCCCCCATTCACTCCACCAGCCGGGACTCCGTGCGCACCTCGGAATGCAGGGTGCGGTGGACGGGACAGCGGTCGGCGATTTCCATCAGCCGCGCCCGTTGTGCGGCGTCCAGCGGCCCATCGAGCTGAATGGCGCGCTGGATGCGGTCCAGCCGGCCCTCCTTCGTTTCGCACTCCGCGCAGTCCTGGGCGTGAATCTTCTCGTGGTTGAGAGTCACCGTGACCTTTTCCAGGGGCCACTCTTTGCGCCGGGCGTAGAGGCGCAGGGTCATGGAGGTGCAGGCCCCCAGCCCGGCCAGCAGGAAATCGTAGGGCGACGGCCCGGTGTCGTGCCCGCCCTGGGATTCCGGCTCGTCCGCCCGCAGGGGGTGCCCGGAGGCGTTGATGACCTGGGCCAGGGGGCCGTCCCCGCTTTCCGCCACCGTAACAGTGCCCGGGGCGGTGCCGGGTTTGGCGCTTGGGCCGGTAGATTGCACCGCCCCGCCCGCTTGCCGCTCCACATAGCGGGAAGCCCAGGCCGCCAGGACGGCGGCCACGTAGGCGGAATCGCCCCGCTTGCCGAGCAGGTGATCCGCCTTGTCCAGGGAGACAAAGCTCTTGGGATGCTTGGCCGCGCTGAAAATGCGCGAGGCGTTGTCGATTCCCACCACCTTATCCAGGGGGGCGTGCATCACCAGCAGCGCCTTGCCTAGATTGCCGATGGCCTCGGTCATGGGATGCTGGGCGATGTCCTCCAGAAAGCGGCGGGTGATGCGGAAGGTCTTCCCCCCCAGGGATATCTCCGCCTCGCCCCGTTCCTCGATTTCCTCCCGTTTCTCCGAAAGCAGAGCCATGACGTGCTCGGGGTCGCAGGGCGCGCCGATGGTGGCCACCGCGGCGGCTTCCGGAATGCGCGCGGCCGCCGCCAGGACGGCGGCGCCTCCCAGGGAATGGCCGATCAGGATGTCCACCGCGCCATGGGCCTCCCGCAGGTAGCCCGCCGCGGCCACCAGATCGTCCACGTTGGAGGAAAAATCGGTATTGCCGAAGTCCCCCTCGCTCCCGCCCAGGCCAGTGAAATCGAAGCGCAGCACCGCGATTCCCTGCTCCGCCAGCGCGGTGGCGATCCGTTTTGCGGCCAGCACGTCCTTGGAGCAGGTGAAGCAATGAGCGAACAACGCATAGGCCCGGGGCGGGGCGATGGGGCGGTCCAGCCGCGCCGCCAGGGTGTTTCCCAGTGAATTGGTGAACTCGATCTTCTCGCTCTGGATGGACATTGGGGGGGTCGTTCCTTTCGCAAAGTTGTGTGAATACCATGGCCCGGTGGTGAATCCCGTAATTCATCATACACGGCTCCTGGGATGCCGGTAGTTCCCCTCCCGCAGGGCGGAAGCGGTTGCATAAATTTCACAATGGGAGAGAATGGCGCGGCTCCTATTCTTTCCGTATTACGACTTGCTTCGCAGAAGCGCGCGCCAGCCCAATTGGGGTGGAGCGCCACGCTTCCGCAAGACGTCTTTTCCGGGTGATTTACAGAGCCACCGGGATTCCCCGGCGTTCACCCCGCATTCCGAACTCCGGATGATCCCCCATCGTCCTGCAATCAGGATGGAAACCGATTCATTCACAAGGAGAACATCTCATGGCTTATTATCTCTTCCAGGCCAGCTACCAAATCGATCAGATCAAGTCCATGGTCGGCAATCCCCAGGATCGCGGCGAGTCGGCCCGCAAACTGATCGAAGGGCTGGGGGGCAAACTGCACCACATTTTCTTTTCCTTCGGCGAATACGATCTGGTGGCGATCATCGAGGTTCCGGACAATGCGACCATGGTCGCCGGGTCGATGGCGGTGGCCGCCGCGGGCACCACCTCCGCCTGCAAGACGACACCGCTGCTGACCATGGAGGAGGCCATGCAGGCCATGGAGAAATCCGGCATAGCGACGGGGTACAAGGCTCCCACCGGTTGAGCCGCCACCGATTGAGGCGCCACCGTCAGGATGTCCGGCAATTGAATCGTTTGCTGGCCGCACCCCTTCCCGCCATCCACCTGGGATGGCCGGAAGGAAGCGGCTCGAATATCTTACCCATCCCCCTCACTTTCCGGGAGCACTCCCCATGGATTTCGCATTCGACGACGTGCAGGAGCAGATTCGCGACACCGCCCGCTCCTTCGCCCAGCGCAGCCTGGCGCCGGGCTACCAGCGCCGGGAAAACGACGACGTCATCGACCGCGCCCTGGTGCGGGAGATGGGCGGGCTGGGGCTGATGGCGCCGGTGCTGGACGAATCCCTGGGCGGGCTGGGGCTGGACTGCGTCACCATGGGCGTGGTGGTGGAAGAGATTTCCCGGGGAGATTTCAATATCGGTTACCTGCCCCTGCTGGCGGCGCTGAACGGGCAGATCCTCTCCCGGCACGCCCGGCCGGAGGTGGCGGCGGAATGGGTGCCCAAGCTCTGCCGGGGGGAGGTGCTGATGGCCCTGGCCCTGACCGAGCCCGGCGCCGGGTCCGATGCGGCCCACATCGCCCTCAAGGCCCGCCTCGATGGCGATGCCTACGTGCTCAATGGGGAGAAGACCTCCATCTCCCTGGCCCACCAGGCCGATCTGGCGGTCACCTTCGCCCGCACGGGCGGGAGCGGCGAGGAGGGCGCGGGCGCACACGGAATCAGCGCCTTCCTGGTGCCGCTGGACCTGCCCGGGATTCACCGCACCCGCTACGACGACACCGGCACCCGGGTGGTGGGGCGGGGGTCGATCTTCTTTGAGGACGTGCGGGTTCCCACCGAAATGATGCTGGGCGGGGAGGGCCATGGATTCACCCATGTCATGCAGGGCTTCGATTTCTCCCGCGCCCTGATCGGCCTGCAATGCGTGGGGGCGGCGGCCATCTCCGTGGAGGAAACCTGGGGCTACGCCGTGGAGCGCAAGGCCTTCGGCAGCCCCATCGCCAAATTCGAGGGCGTTTCCTTTCCCCTGGCGGAAGCCGAAACCCTGCTGGAGGCGGCGCGGCTGCTCTGCTACAAGACCCTCTGGCTGAAGGACCAGGGCCTGCCCCACACGGCCGAGGCGGCCATGTGCAAATGGTGGGCGCCCAAGTCCGCCTTCGACATCATCCACCAATGCGTGCTCCTGCACGGCAACGGCGGCTACGGCAAGGAAACGCCCCACCAGCAGCGCCTGCGGGACGTGATGGGCCTGGAAATCGGGGACGGCACCGCCCAGATCATGAAGCTGATCATCGCCCGGGAGAAGGTGGGCCGGGTAGCAGTACCGTATTGAGGCCGGGTGGCCATGCCCTATTGTGGATAATCGGCATTCAAGAGCCGCGCGCCTGAGGAGCGGCCCGGAGGGCCGCGTCTCGAAGGCCGAGGCGGGTCACCCGGATCGGAATCCAGGCACCGCGCACTTCGAGATGCCCGGCGCCGTGCGCCGGGCTCCTCAGCGACGCGGGGAAATAGATTCATCTCGAATACGAATTGGTATGAGGCGGCTGCAGCTCCTCAATCCCCCGCGGTTGCCTTGGTGCGGGGGGTGCGGGCCGGGGGTTCCCCGCCGTCCCCATGAGCCGCCGGGTCCGGCGGAGCGCCCGGCAGCGCGGCCATGATGGCGCGGATGGCTTCCTGGTCGGCGGGGGAGGGATGCCCCCATTCCTCGCGATACCCGAAGACCTCCTTCACGGGCCGGCTCTGGTAGATTTCCCCCATCAGTTCCACATGGCTGCCCGGAATGAGGGACGGGTGCGGCATTCCGCAGGAGCGGGAGAGTTGGAGGATCTCCTTGCGGAGGACGGTGATGTAATTGGCCAGGCGCACGGCCTTGGTGCGCGGATCGAGTCCCCGCTTGAGCCAGGGATTCTGGGTGGCAACGCCCGAGGGACAGTGCCCGGTATGGCAGCGTTGGGCCTGGATGCACCCGATGGCCAGCATGGCCTCCCGGGCCACGTTGATCATATCGCAGCCCAGGGCGAAGGCCGCCAGGCACTCCACGGGAAAGCCCAGCCGGCCGGAGCCGATGAAGACAATGCGCTCGGTCAGCCCCCGCTCGGCGAAGATGCGGTAGGTCTGGCTCATGCCCATCTTGAAGGGCAGGGAAACATGATCGGAATAGGAGAGCGGGGCGGCGCCCGTGCCCCCCTCCCCGCCGTCGATGGTGATGAAATCCACCCCCCGCCCGGTGGTGTCCATCAGCCGGGCCAGATCTTCCCAGAATCCCATTTCCCCCACGGCGGACTTGATTCCCACGGGCAGCCCGGTGGCGGCGGCCAGGGATTCCACGAAGTCCAGCATGCCGTCCACGTCGTGGAAAGTGGAATGACCGGGGGGACTCACGCAATCCCTGTCCATGGGAACGCCACGGATGGCGGCGATCTCGCGGGTAATCTTGGCCGCGGGCAGGATCCCTCCCTTGGAGGGCTTGGCGCCCTGGCTGAGCTTGATCTCCAGGGCCCGCACCGGGTTTTCCGCCACGTTCTGCTGGAGGTGCTCCATGCTGAACCGGCCCTCGGGGGTGCGGCAGCCGAAGTATCCGGTGCCGATCTGCCAGATCAGATCCCCCCCCTTCTTGTGGTAGGGGGAGATCGCCCCCTCGCCCGTGTTCTGCATGCATCCCGCCAGTTTTACCCCCCGGTTGATGGCCTCCACCGCCTTGTTGCTTAGGGCGCCGAAACTCATGGCGGAAACGTTGAGGATGGACTCGGGGCGGAAGGCGTGCTTGCGCTGGCGGTCGCCGCCCATCACCTTGGCCGCCGGGAGGCGGAATTCGGGATCGAAATAGGGGCTGTCAGGCGCCGGCTCGTCCAGGGGAAAAGCCGCATGCCGGATCAGGATGTAATTGCGGGCGGCATCGAAGTCGTTGTCGCTGCCGAAGCCGAAGTAGTTGTTGGCATGCTTGGAGGAGGTATAGATCCAGCGCCGTTGATCGCGGCTGAAGGGCCGCTCTTCGTCGTTGTTGGTGACGATGTACTGGCGCAGTTCCGGGCCGATGGTTTCCAGCCAATACCGGAAATGACCGACGATGGGAAAATTCCGCATCACCGCGTGTTTTTTTTGCGTGATGTCGTACAAAATCCACAGAACCAGGAATCCCCCGATTCCCGCAAGAATCCACTCCGTCATGCGGCCTCCACTGGCGCGATCGGTTGATGAAGCGGGGAATCGCCGCCGGCATGAATTTCTCCCGCATCGCTCCCCTGCATCCCGTTGGGGCTATTTCTAGCACAAAAGCGGCAAATTTTCAGCAGGATGGGGAGATTGGGAGAGGAAGCGCATTCGCAAAATTATTCATGGATTCATCAACCCCGGAACAAATCATGGTGGCGCGGGACCCCCTGCCCGCGGGAGGGCGG